>NZ_JBIWCL010000001.1:0-263738 GCF_044761485.1 Streptomyces sp. NPDC097617 | reverse complement strand
TGTCGCGTTGGACCCCCCCCCCCCCCCGCCCCCCCCCCCGGGGGGGGGCCCCCCCCCCCGGGGGGGGGGGGGGGGCCCCGCCGCCGTGTCGGTGCGCCCGGCCGGGCTCAGCCCGGGATCAGGCCGTTGTCGCTGAGCATCTCGCGGACCTCGTCGAGCGTCGCGTCCGGGGCGGGCAGGATCAGCTCGGACGGCTCCAGAGCATCGTCGGCCAGCGGCTCACCGAGCCGCCGTACGGCTTCGAGCAGCGCGCCCAGGGTGCGCCTGAAGCCCTCCTGGTCGCCGTTCTCCATCTCCGCGAGCAGTTCGTCGTCCAGCTTGCCGAGCTCGATGAAGTGGCTGTCCGCCAGCTCCATCTGGCCTTCCCCCATGATGCGGACAATCATGACGGGCCCCGTCCTACTGCTTGTCGAACCGGTGCGGAGTCTGCGACTGCTGCCCGTTGCCCTGGGCGCCGCCCTCGATGGCCTGCTGCTGGGCGGACGGGCCGCCCGCCAGCTCGGCCTTCATGCGCTGGAGCTCCAGCTCCACGTCCGTACCGCCCGAGAGGCGGTCCAGCTCGGCCTGGATGTCGTCCTTGGAGCCGAGTCCGCTCCGGTCGTCGAGCGCACCGGAGGCCAGCAGCTCGTCGATCGCACCGGCGCGGGCCTGCAGCTGGGCGGTCTTGTCCTCGGCCCGCTGGATGGCGAGGCCGACGTCGCTCATCTCCTCGGAGATGCCGGAGAAGGACTCCGCGATCCGGGTCTGCGCCTGGGCCGCCGTGTAGGTGGCCTTGATGGTCTCCTTCTTCGTCCGGAAGGCGTCCACCTTGGCCTGGAGCCGCTGGGCGGCGAGGGTCAGCTTCTCCTCCTCGCCCTGCAGGGTCTGGTGCTGCACCTCCAGGTCGCTGACCTGCTGCTGGAGCGAGGCGCGGCGGGACAGTGCCTCACGGGCCAGGTCCTCGCGGCCGAGGGCGAGGGCCTTGCGGCCCTGGTCCTCCAGCTTGGCGGACTGCCCCTGGAGCTGGTTCAGCTGCAGCTCCAGGCGCTTGCGGGAGGTCGCCACATCGGCGACTCCGCGGCGCACCTTCTGCAGCAGCTCCAGCTGCTTCTGGTACGAGTAGTCGAGGGTCTCGCGCGGGTCCTCGGCCCGGTCAAGGGCCTTGTTCGCCTTCGCGCGGAAGATCATCCCCATACGCTTCATGACACCGCTCATGGGCTTCGCGCGCCCCCTTCTAGACGGACTGTGCTCCAGGTCACCGACAGAACCCACAGTACGGGCCCTGCCTCCATTACCGCACTGTTCGAGTACGGATGCGCTCCTCCTCCAGGACGACTACGCCCGCGCCCCATCAGGCGTAAGGAGTAGGTGATCCCAGGAGAGCGGGCCCACCGCACACACCGTGCAATGGTGAAGACGCCCGCCGTTGCCGGATCGTTCCCCAGCGGGGTGGGGCCCATGCCCGCAACCACGTAGGCTTGGGTTTTGTGTTTGGTAGCCGCTCCTCCAAGGAAGAGAAGGCCGCCGCCACCGACAAGGTGAGCGCCGACCTCTCGCAGCCCCGTGACCCGCAGGCCCCGAAGGGCCGCCCTACGCCGAAGCGTGCTGTGGCCCAGTCGCAGCGCAAGACCGTGGTGGCCTCGACCGGCAACCGCAAGGAGGATGCCAAGCGAGCGCGTGAGCGTCGCCGTACCGAGATGGCCAAGCAGCGCGAGGCGCTGGCCAGTGGCGACGAGCGTTATCTGCCGACCCGTGACAAGGGTCCCGTCCGCCGGTTCGTCCGCGACTACGTGGACTCCCGCTACTCGGTCGCCGAGATGTTCCTGCCCCTGGCAGTGGTCATCCTGGTGCTGAGCATGGTGCGCCAGCCCTCGATCCAGAGCATCGCCCTGATGCTGTGGCTCGGTGTGATCGTCCTGATCCTCCTCGACTCCGTCGGCCTGGTGTTCCGCCTCCGCAAGGCCCTCGTCGAGCGCTTCCCGAACGAACCCCGCCGCGGCGCCATCGCCTACGGCCTGATGCGCACCCTCCAGATGCGTCGGCTTCGCCTGCCGAAGCCGCAGGTCAAGCGCGGGGAACGGCCCTGAGCCGAGCGACGCCCGGCACATCGGGGGAAGGCTTCGCGGAAGGCGCACGGCTCTGGCTCGAAGGCCTGGGCGGACTGCGCAACGCGGTCCGGCAAGAACTCGTGGGCCGGCAGGTCGACGAGCAGATCGCGCACCGCTTCCCGGTCGGGCAGCGGCTGCGGGTGCTGGACGTGGGCATGGGCCAGGGAACGCAGGCACTGCGCCTGGCCCGCGCCGGACACAAGGTGACGGGCCTGGAGCAGGACCCCGGCATGCTGGCCATCGCCCGTGAGGCGCTGGCCGCGGAACCCGCCGGGATCCGCGACCGGGTCAGCCTCATGGAGGGCGACGGCCGCGAGACCGGGGCCCACTTCCTGCCGGGCAGCTTCGACGTGGTGCTGTGCCACGGGGTGCTGATGTACGTGCCCGAGCCGGACGCCATGCTGGCCGGGCTGGCCCGGATGCTGGCCCCGGGCGGACTGCTGTCCCTGCTGGTGCGCAACGGCGACGCCCTCGCCATGCGGCCGGGCCTGGACGGCGACTGGAAGGGCGCGCTGGCCGCGTTCGACTCCGTCGACTACACGAACCGGCTGGGCCTTCAGGTCCGCGCGGACCGGCTGGTCGGGCTGACGGCCACCCTGTCGGGGATCGGCGCGCCGCTGCAGGCCTGGTACGGGGTGCGCGTCTTCACCGACGGCACCGAGGCCGGCGAGATCCTGCCGCCCGACGAGGAACTGGAGCGGCTGCTGGCCGCCGAGGACCGCGCCGGGCGCAGCGACCCCTACCGGGGCGTGGCCGCGCTGCTGCACCTGTGCGGTGTACGCGGCTAGCTCGAAAGGGACGGCCGGGGCCGGACTGCTGACCGTACGACGGAGCCGCCGGTTCGACGACCCGGCGGCTCCGTCGTACTCGTCCCTACCGAACGGCTACGCGTCCAGCGCGGCGCGCAGGCTCATCGTGTAGAGCTCGGTCCCGGCGTCGTCGGACAGCTTCACCTGTTCGACGCCGCCTTCCAGCAGGTCCTTCCAGTACTCGCCGACCCAGGACTCCGCATCGCCCTGCGTGGTGAACTCCTCGGGTACCACCGACGGGCTCGCCTCGGTGCCGTCGGCCGTCTCGAACCGCCACGTCCACGCCATGTCCGCCTCCGTTGCTCGCACGCTTCGTGTCCTGAGTCTGCCCGCAGAGTAGCCGGGCGCGCAGCAGTCTTCCCGACGCGGGAGGATCATCCTGTGGAACTCACTCTGCTCGGCACCGGCACACCCGAGGGCCTGCCCCGCCCCGGCTGCCCCTGTGCGACCTGCGCGGCCTCCGTGGGCTCGCGCGCCCGCGCCGCCACCGCCCTCCTCGTCGACGGGGCGCTGCTGCTGGACCTGACCCCCGGGGCGGTGCTGGCCGGGGCCCGGGCCGGGCATTCGCTGGCCGGTGTGCGGCAGGTCCTGCTGACCCACCCGCACGACGGGCCCGCGGTCGAGCTGCCGCCCGGCCTGCCGGCCGCCGGGCGGGTGCCGGACGGGCGGGAGCTCGCGGTGATCTCCGGTCACCGGGTGCGGGCCGTACCGATGGACGCGCCGGGCACCGGGTACGAGGTCACCGGCCCGGACGGCGGCCGGCTGCTGTACCTGCCGCCCGGCGGCGCCCCCGCCGGGGTGGCGGACCGGGCCGGGCAGCGCCCGTACGAGATGGTGGTCGCCGATGTACTGGGCCGGCCCGAGGCGCTGGCGCGGCTGCGGGCGAGCGGCGCCGTCGGCCCGACCACGGACGTGATCGCCGTCCACCTGGACCACGACACCCCGCCGGGTCCGGAGCTGGACCGCCGGTGCGCGGCCGCCGGGGCCCGGGCGGTGCCGGACGGGACCACCGTGATCGTCGGGGAGTACCGCGCGGTGCCGGACCTGCCGCGCCGGACCCTGGTGCTGGGCGGGGCCCGCTCCGGCAAGTCCGTGGAGGCCGAGCGGCGGCTGGAGTCCTTCCCCGAGGTGGTCTACGTGGCCACCGGCGGCACCCGGGACGGGGACTCGGAATGGGCGCAGCGGGTCGGACTGCACCGGGAGCGCCGGCCCGCGAGCTGGCGGACGGTGGAGACCTGCGAGCTGGTCCCGCTGCTGGCGGCCGACGGCCCGCCGCTGCTGGTCGACTGCCTGGCGCTGTGGCTGACGGACGCGATGGACGGGGCCGGGGCCTGGGACGACGCCGTGTGGGCCAATGGCGGACGGCGGCGGCTCGGCGAGCGGACCGCCGAGCTGGTGGCGGCCGTGCGCGCGACCCGCCGTCAGGTGGTGCTGGTCAGCAACGAGGTCGGCTCGGGCGTCGTCCCGGCGACCGCCTCCGGCCGCCGCTTCCGCGACGAGCTGGGCCGGCTGAACGCGGCGGTCGCGGGCGAGTGCGAGCACGTACTCCTCGTGGTCGCGGGCCTGGTCAACGTACTCAAGGACTAGGCAGTGCCCGCGGCCGGACCCGGGCCTTGTCCGGCCGGACAAGGCCCGGCGCCGAGGAGCGTGTTGGTCCCTCGGATCGCTGGTGCGGGAGCGGGCCGGAACAGGGCGCCCAAGGCCTGAGGGAAGGCCTCACCGGCTGTACTCTCTGCCAGATGAGCACGCTGAATCTCGACGACTTCTCCGATCTGATCGAGCGCCCCGACGGGGGCGTCCGGCGTGATGCCGAGGAACGCCGTGAGCGCCTCGCCCTCCCGCCCGGCGCGCTGGGCCGGCTCGACGAGCTCGCCGAATGGCTCGCCGCCGCGCAGGGTCGGGTTCCGGTCGAGCCGATCGAGCGGCCCCGTGTGGTGCTGTTCGCCGCCGACCACGGGATCGCCGCCGAGGGCGTCTCCGCCCGGGCCGCGTCCACCGCCCACGAACTGGTGCGGGCCGTCCTGGACGGGACCAGCCCCGTGGCCATCCTCGCCGGCCGGCTCGGCGCCACGATACGGATCGTCGACGCCGGGCTCGACTGCGATCCCGAGCTCCTGCCCGCGGACGTGGTCGAGCACCGCGTGCGGCGCGGCAGCGGCCGGATCGACGTGGAGGACGCGCTGACGGCCGAGGAGGCCGAGGCCGCGGTGCGGCTCGGGATGCGGATCGCCGACGAGGAGGCCGACTCCGGAACGGACCTGGTCGTCCTCGGCGACCTCAGCGTCGGCGGGACCACGGTCGCCGCGACCCTCGTCGCCGCCCTGTGCGGAACGGACGCCTCCGTGGTCACCGGCCGCGGTGGACTGCCCATCGACGACCTCGCCTGGATGCGCAAGTGCGCGGCGATCCGCGACGCGCTGCGCCGGGCCCGCCCGGTGCTGGGCGACCAGGTGGCGCTGCTGGCCGCGGTCGGCGGTGCGGACGTGGCCGCCATCACCGGATTCCTGCTCCAGTGCGCGGTACGCCGCACTCCGGTCATCCTCGACGGTGTGGTTTCGGCCGCGTGCGGGCTGGTGGCCCAGCGGGCCGCATTCCGGGCTCCCGACTGGTGGCTGGCCGGTCAGGCGAGCGGCGAGCCGGGGCAGGCGAAGGCTCTTGACCGAATGGCACTCAACCCCGTGCTCGATCTGAGCGTCACAGTAGGTGAAGGTACCGGGGCATTGCTGGCTCTCCCCCTCGTCCGGGCGGCCGCCGCACTCGCGGCGGAACTCCCGGAGCGGGCGGTGGAGAAGCCGACGGAATGAGCCGCCGGGGCCCCCGGTCCTGACCAGGCCGGGGCCCCCGACCGCGCAATCACGGACAGCTGCGCCCCATATGATCGCTTTTTATGGGAGAGGTCCGTTTGACCAGCGCAGAGACCGACCGCACCGCCGCACCGGCGACCGGTCCGTCAGCCGGCAGGAAAGAAAGCGGCGGCGACCCCGCCGGCAAGGCGGCGGGGGGTGGCCGGGAGACCGGCCGGGGGAGCACCCGATCGCAGCGCGGCGCCGCGTTCGCGGTGTGGTACCTGCGCGCCGTCACCTTCATCAACTTCCTCAGCGCGGTGTGGGTTTCGCTCGGGCAGGACCTGAGGCGCCACAACATCGAGGACTTCTACACCCCGTACATGCTCACCGCGGGCTTCGCCTCCGGGCTGTTCACCCTGCTGCTCGCCGTCACCCTCGGCCGCCGCAAGCGGGCCTCCTGGATCCTGAACCTCGTCCTCAGCGGCCTGCTCGCCCTGCTCCTCGCCTACGCGCTCTACGCGTACGAGGAGATCCGCGAGCACCCGCAGAACTGGGTCTCCCTGGCCCTGACGGCCGCCTTCACCGGGGCCCTGCTGCTGGGCCGCCGCGAGTTCTACGCCAAGGGCGACCGCTCCAACCCGGCGCTGGCCACCGCCGTCGCCGCCGTCGGCCTGCTGCTCACCTCGCTGGTCTCGGCCCTGATCGTGGGCGCCACCAACAGCTCCCCGCTCAGCGCCGAGGCCTCCTTCCTGGCGCGCTGGAAATACGGCGTCATGCGGCTGATCACCCTGGCCCCCGACGACCGGGCCTACGAGGCGATCACCACCCCCGGCTGGGTCGACGTCTGCATCAACGTCATGTCGATGCTTCTGCTCCTCGCCGTCCTGTTCGCCGCCTTCCGCTCGCGCCGCGCCGTCGACCCGCTCAGCGAGGGGGACGAGGAGCGCCTGCGGGCACTGCTGGCCCGGCAGGGCGACCGCGACTCGCTCGGCTACTTCGCGCTGCGCCGCGAGAAGTCCGTCATCTGGTCCCCCACCGGCAAGGCCGCCGTCACCTACCGCGTCGTCGGCGGGGTCTCGCTGGCCTCCGGCGACCCGATCGGCGACCCCGAGGCCTGGCCCGGCGCCATCGACCCGTGGCTGGCCGAGGCCCGCGAGCACGGCTGGGTGCCGGCCGTGATGGGCGCGAGCGAGGAAGCCGGGCAGATCTACGCCCGGCACGGCCTGGACGCCCTCGAACTCGGTGACGAGGCCATCGTCGAGACCGCCGAGTTCACCCTGGAGGGCCGCGCCATGCGGACCGTCCGGCAGGCCTTCAACCGCGTCAAGCGGGCCGGATACACGGTCCGCATCCGCCGCCACGACGACATCCCGGCCGACGAGATGGCCGAGCTGGTCCGCCGCGCCGACGACTGGCGCGACGGCGCCACCGAGCGCGGCTTCTCCATGGCGCTGGGCCGACTGGGTGATCCCGCCGACGGCCAGTGCGTGATGCTGGAGTGCACCGACGGCAACGGCGAACTGCGGGCCGTGCTGTCCTTCGTACCGTGGGGACCCAAGGGTCTGTCGCTGGACCTGATGCGCCGCGACCGGAACTCCGAGAACGGCCTGATGGAGTTCATGGTCATCGAACTCCTCGAACGCTCCAAGGAGATCGGGGTCACCCAGGTCTCGCTCAACTTCGCGATGTTCCGGTCCGTCTTCGAGCGCGGGTCCAGGCTCGGCGCCGGTCCGGTGCTGCGGATGTGGCGCTCGCTGCTCAGCTTCTTCTCCCGCTGGTGGCAGATCGAGTCCCTCTACCGGGCCAACGCCAAATACCGGCCGATCTGGGAACCGCGGTTCATGCTCTTCGAGAAGAGTTCGGACCTGCTGCGGATCGGTGTCGCGGCCGGCCGGGCCGAGGGCTTCCTGGAGGCCCCCGGCCTTCCGAAGTGGCTGCACCGCAGACACCTGGAGACCCGCCGTTGACAGCGAGGACCACCTCCCCACCACGGCAGTTCGCCCGCCGCGAGTGGGGGCCGATGTTCTGGACCGTCCGGGACGCGCTCGTGCGCGACAGGTGGCGGGCGATCCCGATGACCATCGGCGCGGTCTGCCTGACCTCCGTCTTCCAGATCGTGCAGAACACCCCCTGGGGATTCCAGCCCGTCCAGAACCTCGGCTCGGTCAAGGCGGCCGACCCACTCTGGCTGGCCATCCTGCGCACCCCCCTGTCGCTGTTCGTCCCGGCCCTGGACCTGCCGGTGTGGGGGGCGCTCGCGCAGATCCTGCTCGTCTTCGGGATCGCCGAGATCTGCATCGGCTGGTGGCGCACTCTGCTGGTGGGCTACGTCGCCACCCTCGCCGGGACCACGTACGCCCGGATCGGGCTCGCGCTGGGGCCGGAGCATCCCCTCGGTCTGCCGGTGTCCGACCGGATCGTCAACGACACCGGGCCCTCGGCGGCGGTGGTGGGGCTGGCCATCTACGTCTGCTGGCGCTACCGGGCCTACCTCACCGGCACTCTGGTGATCCTGGTGATGATCGTCGAGGTGCTGTTCAAGAACAACCTGGCGGGCAAGGAGCACCTGGCGGCCATCACCGCGGTCATGGCGGTGTGCGTGGTGCGGGCGCACTGGGGGCCGGTGCGCTCCCGCGTACCGCTGGGGCAGCGCTCCCACCCTCCGTCGTAGGGGCCGGCGGCGGGTGAGGCCGTACCGTATCGGGGTGACGACAGACCTCGGGCGGTTCGCCCCCACCCGGCAGTGGATGCGGGCCCATCCGCTCGCCACCGACGCCATGCTGGCGTTCGGGGCGTTCGTCGCCATGGTCGTCGGCTCCTTCGCCGATCCGCACGGACCGCACGGACCCACCTTCGGGACGCGCAACCCCGAGCCGGTCTCGCTGCTGCTGATGCTGCTCGGCGCCACCGCCCTGGTCTTCCGGCGCCGGCAGCCGCGCGCCGTCCTCGCCGTGACCTGCGGGCTGTCCCTGCTGGAGCTGACCACCGGGGAGCCCCGGGCGCCCGTCGCCATGTGCACGGTCATCGCCCTGTACACGGTGGCCGCACGCACCGACCGGCCGACGACCTGGCGGATCGGGCTGCTCACGATGGCGGGCCTGACGGGTGTGGCCATGCTCGCCGGGCCGCTGCCCTGGTACGCGCAGGAGAACCTCGGGATCTTCGCCTGGACCGGGATGGCCGCGGCCGCCGGCGACGCGGTACGCAGCCGGCGGGCCTTCGTCGACGCCATCCGGGAACGGGCCGAGCGGGCCGAGCGGACCCGGGACGAGGAGGCCCGGCGACGGGTCGCCGAGGAACGGCTGCGGATCGCCCGGGACCTGCACGACGTGGTGGCCCATCACATCGCCCTGGTCAACGTGCAGGCGGGAGTGGCCGCGCACGTCATGGACAAGCGCCCGGACCAGGCGAAGGAGGCGCTGGCGCACGTACGGGACGCCAGCCGGTCGGCGCTGAACGAACTGCGGGCCACGGTCGGGCTGCTGCGCCAGTCCGGCGACCCGGAGGCGCCGACGGAGCCCGCGCCGGGACTCGGCGTCCTGGACGAACTGGTGGACACCTTCCGGCACGCCGGGCTCCCGGTGGAGGTGATAGTGCAGCTGGACGGGGCGGCGGGGCCACTGCCGGCGGCCGTGGACCTGGCGGCGTACCGGGTGATCCAGGAGGCGCTGACGAACGTGCGCAAGCACGCGGGACCGGCGGCGAAGGCGGAGGTCAGCGTGGTGCGGGTGGGGCCGTCGGTGGAGGTCACGGTCCTGGACGACGGCGGCGAGTCGGCGGATCCGTCGCCGGAGCCGGTCGATCCTGGCGGCGGGCACGGGCTGCTCGGCATGCGGGAGCGCACCGGCGCCCTGGGCGGCACCTGCTTCGCGGGCCCCCGCTACGGCGGCGGTTACCGCGTCCACGCCATCCTCCCCCTGGCCTAGCCAGCCTCACCGGACCCCGCTCCAGCCTCGCCGGGGCCCACTCCATCCTCGCCGGCGTTTGAGGCGCGGGCTCTGCCCGGACCCGCTCCTCGAACGCCGGAGGGGCTGAGCCGCCCGGGCGAAAGGTGCCGGCGAGGCTAGCGGCAGACCTGGCGCCAGGCGTCGAGGTCGTAGCGTTTCTGCAAGGAACTCAGCTTCGCGGCGCGGGCCATCGGGCACCAGCGGGTCAGCCGGCCCTCGTACTCCACGTGGAACACCGCCTTGCCCGCGTCGATGAACGGCACGTACCGGTCGCACTCCTCGTACTCCATGCACTGCTCGTTGACCGCGAAGTCGAAGTCCCCCACCAGCTGCGGGATCTGGTCCAGGTCGTTCTTCAGGCCCACCGACATGCCCCGGTCGTGCGCCAGCCGGGCGACCAGCCGGTTGTACTTCAGCTGGTCGTCGGCGGTCAGCGGGAAGCCGGACCTGTTGGCGTAGCCGTCCATGTTGTCCGGCTCCACCGCGTCGAAGCCCTTCTCCCTGCACAGGTCGAACCGCTTGCCGATCAGCGGTTCCAGTTCGGCCAGGCGCCGGATGTCCAGCCAGCGCTCGCCCTCCCAGCCGTTGCCCTCGCCCAGCATCGTCTCGGGGAAGGCCTCGGCGTCCGGGCGGAAGTCCTCCCAGGCGCCCGTGGAGATGTAGCAGATCGTCTTGCGACCGTCCTTCTTCAGGGTCGCGACCTGCTCTTTCGTGGTGTTGAACCCGTCGATGTCGTACACCGCCGCCTGTACCGAGGTGTCGAGCTTCCCGGTGAGCTGCCACTGCCAGCCCACCCCCGGCTTCGGCATCCACCGCTCCCCCGGCCGCGGATCGGGCGACAGCTCCTCGGGTTCCGGTTCCGGCTGGGACGTACAGGCGGCGAGCAGCATCAGGGGCACCAGCAGCAGGGCTGCGAGCCTTCTCATCCCGCCGCCTCCAGGGCGTACGGGAGGGTCCCCCAGGGGTGCGCGCCGCTGCCCGGGACGGCGCAGTGCACACCGGCCCCTCGTTCGGCGGCGAGGTCCTCGGCGAGCCGGGCGGCGAGCGCGCCCGGCGGGACGGCGTAGACGAGGTGGCAGAACCGCTGGGCCGGGTGGTCGGCGGTCCAGGAGGGCGCGGCGCCCGCGTCCCGGTAGGCGTCCCAGGGGCCCTCGAAGGTGACGAGCAGGTCGGCGAGTTCGGCGTAGCCGGGGTGCGGGTGGACCCCGTGGTTGAGGACGAGGGTACGGGCGCCCGCGGCCCGGGCGGCGACCGCGAGCCGCCCGTAGTGCGGGAGCAGTTCGGGGTCGGCGCAGGCCTGGTCGAGGAAGGCCCCGTCGGTGGCGTACCAGTCGCGGTGGCGCAGCAGGTCCTGCACCACCGCGGCGTGCGGGCGCCTCCCGTAGTCGGTGTCGGCGTACCCGAGGACGGGGACCCCGGCGTCGCGCAGCCGCTCGGCGACGAGGGCGAACCGCTCGTCGCGGGCCGCTCCCGGCCCGCTGTCGGGGTTGAGCACGACCGAGTGCAGCCGGCTCGCGGAGCGGATGAGCCGCTCCCAGGCTTCGGGCCGGTCGGCGGGGTGCTCGTAGAGGGGCACCAGCAGCATGGGGTCCTTCTTCTCGGACGGACGGTGCGTCATCGGTGGGCGGTCGCGCGGCCGAGGAGCAGGCAGACCAGGACGGCCAGTACGGCGGCGGCCGCGCCCGCCACCACCAATTGAACCGCCCGGGGCTGGCCCAGCCCGGTCAGCAGGGCCAGGCTCTGGGCGACCGCGGCCGAGGAGCAGACCACGGCCGCGGGCCGGACCGCGCCGAAGGACTGCAGGAGCAGCCCGGTCCACATGACGGCCCCGAGCAGCAGCAGGGTCGCGATCCGGACTCCGGTGAGGACGGGGGCGCCCGGCCAGAGCAGGGTGCCGGCCAGCCCCAGGGCCAGCAGCACCGTCAGGTAGAGCGCGAGGCAGCGGGCCAGCGTGGTGAGCATCCGCCGCCGGAAGGCCCCGGGCGAACGGGCCCCCTGGAGGCCGGAGAGGCTTCCGCTGCGGAAGCGGTGGAGCAGCCATTCGGCCGGTCCCATGCTGAGGGTGAGGGCCACCGCCGAGGGGGCTGCGACCGCCTCGGCGGGACCGCCGGCGAGCACCTCGCCGAGGGCGGCGTACAGCACGAGCAGGCCGGTGCCGAGGCCGAAGACCCCGTACGGGACCGAGTCCCCGAGCCGGGGCCCGCGGGATGCGAACTCCTCCTCGGCCCCGCGCAGCATCTGCCAGCGCACGGGGCCCTCGCCGGGTCGGCGGGCCGCCCAGCCGCGGATCCGGTGCGCGGCGCTCCGTAGCCCGTCGGCGAGCGGGAGCTCCCGCAGGGCCAGGACGCAGGCGGCCAGCAGGGACGCCGCGAGCAGGGCCACGCGTACCGGTACGGGCAGGTCGACGAAGAGCGCGAGCAGCGCCCCGGCGGCCATCGGGGCGAGTGCGGCGAGCAGCAGCCGTTCCCGGCCGAGGACGAGCAGAACGGTGGCGGCCCCGACGTAGAGGGCCTGTCCGGCGGCAAAGGCGTAGGAGAACGGTGGCCCGCCGGGTACCGAGAGTGCGGCGGCCGTGCCCAACAGGGCGCCGACCGGGGCGCCGACGAGCAGGGTGCGCCCGGCGGCGCCCCGGTCGCCGAGGCCGAGCCAGGAGTAGGCCCGGTGGGACAGGGTCTGGTCCCAGACCCAGCCGATGAGCGCACCGGCGAGCAGGGTCAGCGTCCCGGCGGGCAGGCCGAGGCGGTCCTGCGGGCCTTCGAGCAGGGGCGCTCCGAGCAGGTAGGCGAGGCCGGGCAGGGCGAAGATCACCCCGCGCAGCAGGCAGGCGGTGAGGGAGACCTTCCAGGGGTCGGGGGCGGCGCCCGGCTCCGGGAAGGAGCGGGGCACCCGGGCATAGAGCTCCTCGGCGAGTCCGAAGGAGTCGTGCCGGCCGTAGGTGAGCCGGATGTACTCGTCCGTCATGCCGTCGGATTCGAGGATGGCGGCGATCTCGTCGGGGTGGACGGCCGAGGCGATGAACACGTCGAGGCGTTCGGCGAGTTCGTCCATCGGGTCGGCGGCGGCGGTGACCCGGCCTCCCGGGCCGTCGCGGCGCGGCCGGGGAATGGCCCGGAGCGTGTCGGTGCCGTTGCCGGGGCCGTGACCGCTGCCGTGAACAGGGCGGTTGCCGGGGCCGGGCGGCTTGAGCCAGAGGGATCCGCTCACCACAGGCTCCCGTCCGCCGCGAGTTCGCGGTACCAGGGATCCGCGAGCCGCTGGGTCCATTCGTCGCCCGCGTGGACCGGCAGGACGGGCTGGCCCGCGAGTTCGCGGTAGATGTGCCGGAAGCCGTCCACGGACTGGTGGAGGGTGAACTTCTCCACCACCCGCTTGCGGGACATCCGGCCCAGCTCGGCCCGGCGTTCGTCGTCGCGGAGCAGGGCGAGGGTGGCACGGGCCATGGTCTCGGGCTCGCGCGGCGGGACGACGAGGCCGGTGTCCCCGACGGCCTCGCGGACTCCGCCGACGTCGGTGGAGACGGTGGTGCGGCCGCAGGACATGGCTTCGATGATGCTGAAGGGGAAGCCCTCGCTGATGGAGGAGAGCATGACGACGCTGCCGGCCGCGTAGGCCCGGGCCACCTGCTCGATGCGGCCCTCGTAGGTGACGCCGTCGGTCACGCCGAGTTCCGCGGCGAGCTTCTCCAGGCGGAGCTTGTACTCCTCGCAGCCGGCCGGCACCGGGCCGAAGAGGCGCAGCCTCAGGGCGGGCAGTTCCTCGCGCATGAAGGCGTAGGCCCGGATGAGGGTTTCGAGGTCCTTGATCGGGTCGATCCGGCCGCACCAGCTGAGGGTGGGCACGTCCGGTTCGGGGCCGGCCTCGGGAAAGGCGTGCGGGTCGACGCCGTTGTAAACGGTGCGGATGCGTTCCGACTCGGCGCCTCCGCGCTCCTCCCAGCGGCGGTTGTACTGGTTGCACGGGGTGATGAGGTCGGCCTGCCGGTAGCCCTCCGTGTTGAGCTCGCGGTAGAAGCCCAGCATGAGCGCCTTGACGGGCCAACGCTGCTCGGCGGTGCGGTAGCCGAGGTAGCGCTCGCGCAGGTAGATGCCGTGCTCGGTGAGCAGGAAGGGGACGCTGTCGAGGTACTTGGCGGCGAGGGCCGGGAGGGTGGCGAGGCCGCTGCTGACGGCGTGCGCGACGCTGTCGGGCGGGATCCGGACACCGAGCGGGCGCAGCGCGTGCTCCAGCAGGTCGGTGGCGGTGAGCGCGTCGTGGATGGTGGGCGCGGCTTCGGCGGTGGCGAGGCCGGGACGGGTCCATACGGTCATCAGCAGGCGCAGGACCGATTCGGAGCGCAGTGCCGGTGCGAGCTTTCCGGCCCGGGCGAGGACGGCGAGTTCGCGCAGGGCCTCGGAGAAGCTGTGCCGGGCGGGATCGCCCGCGGGGTCGAGCAGGGAGAGCAGGAAGCTCTCGTATACCTCGGTGAAGCGGCGGTGGGCCCGGCCGCGCAGGGTGGAGCGGCGGGCGCGGGACGGGAGCGGCCCCCAGAGCGGGAAGGCGGTGTGCCGGTAGACGTTGCGGGGCAGTTCCCAGGTGACCGGCTCTCGTCCGGAGCCGGTCAGGGCTATGACGTTGAAGTCGACCTCGGGCATACCTCGTACCAGTTGGTCGCACCAGGTGCTCACGCCCCCGTGGACGTGCGGGTAGGTGCCTTCGGTGAGCATGGTGACGTGACGCCCATGACTCATACGGTGTGTCCCCCCAGGACGGAAAAGGGGCCGGCGCCCGTGTTTCGCGGAGCGCCGGCGCTAGGTGGTACTCGTGGTGGCTTGCGGGACGGTCAGTTGGGCAGCTTGAGCGTGACGGCGCTCTGGAGCAGCTCAGGACCGGACCAGGCGGAGCGGGTACCGGCGTACGCGGTGCCGAAGTCGGCGGTGCCGAGCAGCATCTGCTTCTTGGTGCCGGTCGGGGCGGTGACCGGGGCGACGACCCCGGAGGGCGCCTTGATGGTGACGTCCTTGCCGATGCGGTAGGCGGTGACCTTGCCGTCCGCGAGCGCCTTGTCCCAGGCGGCGCGGCGCTGGAACTCGACGCCGGTGTCCTTCATGCTCTGGTTGACGATCGGCGCGCTGGGGGCGTAGAGGGTGCGGTAGGTGTCGAGGACCTGGTTGAGCACGGGATAGAGGGTGCGGTCCTCGGCGAGGTTGGACTGGTGGACGTAGTGCGGCCG
The DNA here is from genome assembly GCF_044761485.1 of Streptomyces sp. NPDC097617. NCBI lineage: Bacteria > Bacillati > Actinomycetota > Actinomycetes > Kitasatosporales > Streptomycetaceae > Streptomyces > Streptomyces sp. NPDC097617. The sequence continues at coordinate 248,900 of NZ_JBIWCL010000001.1, read as the reverse complement.
CGGGTCGTTGGCCAGGACGTGGCGCAGGGCGGTGCGGGCCTCGGCCGGGACGATGCTGTTGAGGTAGCCGGTGTTGACGTCCAGCGGGGCCGGCAGGCAGGTGGAGGTCGCCGGGTTGTCCTCGCAGACGCCGCTTCCGCCGTGGGCGCGGCTGGTGTAGATCCAGTTGTACTCGTCGGCCATCTCGGCGTTGGTGCCCGTGTTGTAGTACACGTTCATCGGGTGCCGGGGGACCGTGAGGGCGGAGCCGACCGCGCGCTGCGCGGGTTCGCGGGAGTTGTCGCTGCCGGCCCACTTGACCCCGTTGTCGGCGAGGGCGCCGGCCAGGTTGGGGTTGTCCACGGCCTGCTGCGGGGCGGTCTTGAGGCCCGAGTGCTCACCGGTGACCAGTTCGGTCTTGTCGGTGGTGATGCCCTTGGTGGCCGCCCAGTTGTTGTTGTCGCGGATCTGGGCGGAGATCTCGGCGCGGCTCATGTACTGGATCGCGCCCTGGGCGTTCTTCGTACAGGTCCACGGGGTGACGGCGGTGTTCTGGACACAGCCGAGGAACGGGTGGGTGTAGGTGTGGTTCATCCACCGGTACTTGGCACGGTCGGCGACGAGCTGGGCGGTCAGCGCGTCGACGCCGCCGTTCTCGGCCTTCCACTCCTCCCCGGCACCGCCGTTGAAGAGCATGTCGAGCTTGAAGCTCTTGGACGTCTGCCACTGCGCCGCGTACACGGCGTCGGCGGCGCTCATCCGGATGGTGCTCTCCTGGCCCTCGCCACCCGCGCAGGCGTAGTCGCCCGGCGTGCAGTTCAGGTCCTTGTTCCAGCGGGCGTCGGGGGCGAAGACGTCGTCGACGTGGACCGCGAAGTAGTTGCGGCTCTGGCCGAGGTGCACCCCCTGGGTCAGCCAGTCGACGATGCCGCGGGCGAGCAGGCGGAATTGCTGCTGGTACTGGTTGTAGCCGAAGGTGACGACCAGTTCGCTGCGGCCGTCGTGCGCGTACTCGCCGACGAGCGAGGCCCGCCCCGAGCCGACGGGCGCGTCGACGTAGCTGGTGTAGCCGGGGCGCGGCTTGCCCATGAAGCCGAAGCTCTCGGGGACCAGGGCCGAGTTGTCCTCGAAGGTGACCTGGCCGCCGAGGTAGGCGAAGGGGCCGGACTTTCCGGCGGTGGTGACGGCGGCCTGGGTGCCGTCGAGCTGGCCGCTGTAGCCGCCGTTGTCGGTGTATTCCAGCCCGACGCCCGGGTGGGCCCAGGTGTAGGCGTCGACCTGGCGGATCCCGTACGTCGTCTCGTAGGCGGCGAGCGCGGCCATCTCGGCCGAGCCCTCGCCGAACGGGTTCTCGTTCGGGAGGACGACACCCTGGTACTTGGCGCGCGGACGGCCGTCCACCGTGTCGCTGAGGAAGCCCGCGTTGATGACCGGGCGGCCACTGCTGCCCAGCTGGACGCGGGTGTAGGGCACCCCCGTGTCGCGGAGTTCCGCGGTGATCGCCTCGACCGAGCTGCCGCCGTCGTCGACGACCAGCACCTTCAGGTCGATGCGCGGTGTCACGGCCGCCGTGGCGGTCGCGGCGGGTACTGCCACGGATACCAGGGCGGCTGCCGCCATCATCGCGGCGACCCTGTTCATCCGATTCTTGTTGACCATTTCGGCCTTTCCCCCCGCAGGCGTCCCTCGACTCGGCCCTTGGCGGACAGCCGGGCCCGGGAGGCTCTGTGGAAATCATGCAAAGGAACCCCGCGTCCCCTTGCGAGAGTGGACCGAGTCTCTCGGACCTCGTCAGGTCTACGAGGCAAACCTGGAGCAGAGTCCACAGATGGGTGAACCCGATGGCCCCGCGATCGAACAACTTGCCAAACCTTCGAGTGACGTACGGACGAGCGCGTACGCGTAGGCTCATTTCTGGCGGCCGTAGGGCCCGAATACGATCGCTACGGATGGCCGTCCACCCACTCGGCCCACACACAAACGGAAGCGAGACTTCACCACCGTGACTGCTCTGACTCTCAGCACTGCCGGCGCGGCGACGCTCCGCGCCGACGCCCTCGTGGTCGGCGTGGCGAAGGGCCCCAAGGGACCGATCGTCGCCGCGGGCGCCGAGGCCGTGGACAAGGCTTACGACGGTAAGCTCGCCGGCGTCCTCGACGCGCTGGGCGCCTCCGGCGCCGAAGGCGAGATCACCAAGCTGCCGGCCCCGGAGGGCCTCAAGGTCCCGGTCGTGCTGGCGGTGGGGCTCGGCTCCGTCCCCGAGAAGGACGAGTCGTTCGACGAGGAGGTGCTGCGCCGCGCCGCCGGCGCCGCCGCCCGCGCGCTGCACGGCACCAAGAAGGCCGCCTTCGCCCTCCCGCTGGAGGACGCCTCGGCCGTCACCGCCGTCGCCGAGGGCGCGCTGCTGGGCGCGTACGCCTTCACCGCCTACCAGGGCGGCGAGAACAAGGTCCGCAAGGAGGCCAAGGCCGTGGCCCCCAAGGCCCCGCTGGCCGAGGTCGCCCTGCTGGGTGCCAAGCCCCGCGACAAGGAGCACAAGGCCGCGGTCGAGCGTGCCGCGGTCGTCGCGACCGAGGTCAACATCGCCCGTGACCTGGTGAACACCCCGCCGAACGACCTGACCCCCGAGGCCTTCGCCGCGGTCGCCTCCGCGGCCGCGAAGGAGAACGGCATCAAGGTCCAGGTGCTGGACGAGAAGGCCCTGATCAAGGGCGGCTACGGCGGCATCATGGGCGTCGGCAAGGGCTCCGAGAACCCGCCGCGCCTGGTCAAGCTCTCCTACACCCACCCCAAGGCGGAGAAGACCCTCGCCTTCGTCGGCAAGGGCATCACCTACGACTCGGGCGGCATCTCCCTGAAGCCGGCCGGCCACAACGAGACGATGAAGTGCGACATGGCCGGCGCCGCCGCCGTCTTCGCCTCCGTCGTCGCGGCCGCGAAGCTGGGCCTGCGGGTCAACGTCACCGGCTGGCTCGCGCTCGCCGAGAACATGCCGTCCGGCTCCGCCACCAAGCCCGGCGACGTGCTGCGCATGTACAGCGGCAAGACCGTCGAGGTCCTCAACACGGACGCCGAGGGCCGCCTGGTCCTGGGCGACGCGCTGACCAAGGCCTCCGAGGACAACCCGGACGCGATCGTCGACGTCGCCACCCTGACCGGCGCCATGGTGCTCGCCCTCGGCGACCGCACCTTCGGGATCATGGCGAACGACGACGCCTTCCGCACCTCGATCCACGAGATCGCCGAGGAGGTCGGCGAGTCCTCCTGGCCGATGCCGCTCCCCGCCGAGCTGCGCAAGACCATGGACTCCCCCACCGCCGACATCGCGAACATGGGTGTCCGCATGGGCGGCGGCCTGGTGGCCGGCCTCTTCCTGCAGGAGTTCGTCGGCGAGGGCATCACGTGGGCGCACCTCGACATCGCCGGCCCCGCCTTCCACGAGGGCGCACCGCACGGCTACACCCCCAAGGGTGGCACCGGCTCCGCCGTGCGCACCCTGGTGCGGCTGGCCGAGCGCACGGCCACGGGCGACCTGGGCTGAGTACCACGCGTGATGTGACGTGATGCACCCCGGGCCTCTTCACGGCCCGGGGTGCATCCGTCTGTGCCCGTCCCCGTCCCGCCCGCGTCCGTCTCACGGCGAAACCTCAAGGAATCGGCAGGTATCTCCGTAGGTACCTACGCAGCGGTAACCCTCGGTCCGGGCGGATCGCCCGATCACATCGTGGGCCCGGCGTCCCGCGTTCCCCCGACAAATGCGAAGATGGGTTCTCGGCAGGACAGGGCCCCCACCACAGGGCCGAAGAAACAAGCGGCCGTATACCAGCCGCCGCCCGGTCACAGAGGACCGGTGCCCGGCGCACATGCATGGAGGACGTGACGTGGCGAACGACGCCAGCACCGTTTTCGACCTAGTGATCCTCGGCGGTGGCAGTGGCGGTTACGCCGCGGCGCTGCGCGCATCCCAGCTGGGTCTGGACGTTGCCCTGATCGAGAAGAACAAGCTCGGCGGCACCTGCCTGCACAACGGCTGCATCCCCACGAAGGCTCTGCTGCACGCGGGCGAGATCGCGGACCAGGCTCGTGAGGCCGCCCAGTTCGGTGTCAAGACCTCCTTCGAGGGGATCGACATCGCGGGTGTCCACAAGTACAAGGACGAGGTCATCTCGGGCCTGTACAAGGGTCTGCAGGGCCTGGTCGCCTCCCGCAAGGTGACCTACATCGAGGGAGAGGGCCGCCTCTCCTCCCCGACTTCCGTCGACGTGAACGGCCGGCGCATCCAGGGCCGCCACATCCTGCTGGCGACCGGCTCCGTGCCGAAGTCGCTGCCGGGCCTGAACATCGACGGCAACCGCATCATCTCCTCGGACCACGCGCTGGTCCTGGACCGCGTCCCCGAGTCGGCGATCGTCCTGGGCGGCGGCGTCATCGGCGTCGAGTTCGCCTCGGCGTGGAAGTCCTTCGGCTCCGACATCACCGTCATCGAGGGCCTCAAGCACCTCGTGCCGGTCGAGGACGAGAACAGCTCGAAGCTGCTGGAGCGCGCGTTCCGCAAGCGCGGCATCAAGTTCAACCTGGGCACCTTCTTCGACAAGGCCGAGTACACGGAGAACGGCGTCCGCGTGACGCTGGTCGACGGCAAGACCTTCGAGGCCGAGGTGCTGCTGGTCGCCGTGGGCCGTGGCCCCGTCTCCCAGGGCCTGGGCTACGAGGAGCAGGGCGTCGCGATGGACCGCGGCTACGTCCTGGTCGACGAGTACATGCAGACCAACGTGCCGACCATCTCGGCCGTCGGTGACCTCGTCCCGACGCTCCAGCTCGCGCACGTCGGCTTCGCCGAGGGCATCCTGGTTGCGGAACGTCTGGCCGGCCTCAAGGCCGTCCCGATCGACTACGACGGTGTCCCGCGCGTCACCTACTGCCACCCCGAGGTCGCTTCCGTCGGCATCACCGAGGCCAAGGCCAAGGAGATCTACGGCGCGGACAAGGTCGTGGCCCTGAAGTACAACCTGGCGGGCAACGGCAAGAGCAAGATCCTCAAGACCGCGGGCGAGATCAAGCTCGTCCAGGTCAAGGACGGTGCCGTGGTCGGCGTCCACATGGTCGGTGACCGGATGGGCGAGCAGGTCGGCGAGGCCCAGCTGATCTACAACTGGGAAGCTCTGCCGGCCGAGGTCGCGCAGCTCATCCACGCGCACCCGACCCAGAACGAAGCGATGGGCGAGGCCCACCTGGCCCTCGCCGGCAAGCCGCTTCACTCCCACGACTAATTCGTCACGGGCGCGACGACCACTTCCGCACTTTCGTTAGGAGCAACTGAAACCATGTCGGTTTCCGTAACCCTTCCGGCGCTCGGTGAGAGCGTCACCGAGGGCACTGTCACCCGCTGGCTGAAGGCCGAGGGCGAGCGCGTCGAGGCCGACGAGCCGCTGCTCGAGGTCTCGACCGACAAGGTCGACACCGAGATCCCCTCCCCCGTGTCGGGCATCCTGGCCTCCATCAAGGTCGCCGAGGACGAGACCGTCGAGGTCGGCGCCGAGCTGGCCGTCATCGACGACGGCTCCGGCGCTCCGGCCGCCGCTGCGGCTCCGGCCGCCGAGGCCCCCGCCGCCCCGGCTCCCGCCGCCGAGGCCCCCGCCGCCCCGGCTCCCGCCGCCGAGGCCCCCGCCGCCCCGGCCGGTGCCGCCTCCGGCACGGATGTCGTGCTCCCCGCGCTGGGCGAGTCCGTCACCGAGGGCACCGTCACCCGCTGGCTGAAGCAGGTCGGCGAGTCCGTCGAGGCCGACGAGCCGCTGCTCGAGGTCTCCACGGACAAGGTCGACACCGAGATCCCCGCGCCGGTCTCCGGCACCCTGCTGGAGATCGTCGTCGGCGAGGACGAGACCGCCGAGGTCGGCGCCCGCCTGGCCGTCATCGGCGTGGCCGGTGCCGCTCCGGCCGCCCCGGCCCCGGCTGCCGCCCCGGCCCCCGCGGCCGCTCCGGCTCCGGTCGCCGCTCCGGCTCCGGCTCCCGTTGCCGCTCCGGCTCCGGTTGCCCCGGCTGCGGCTCCCGCCGCTCCGGTCGCCGCCCCGGCTCCGGTCCAGGCCGCCGCCCCGGTGGCCGCTCCGGCTCCGGTCACCCCCGCCGCCCCCGCCCCGGCCGCCGCTCCGGCGTCCGCCGGTGACGAGGCCGCGTACGTGACCCCGCTGGTGCGCAAGCTCGCCTCGGAGTCCGGCGTCAACCTGTCCACGGTCTCTGGCACCGGTGTCGGTGGCCGTATCCGCAAGCAGGACGTCCTGGCCGCCGCCGAGGCCGCCAAGGCCGCTGCCGCCGCCCCGACTGCCGGGGGCTCCGCCGCTCCGGCCGCGAAGGCTCCGGCTGCCGCGGTGTCCGAGCTGCGCGGTCAGACGGTCAAGATGACCCGCATGCGCAAGGTCATCGGCGACAACATGATGAAGGCCCTGCACTCGCAGGCTCAGCTCAGCTCCGTGGTCGAGGTGGACATCACCAAGATCATGAAGCTGCGCGAGAAGGCCAAGGGCGCGTTCCTGGCCCGTGAGGGCGTCAAGCTCTCGCCGATGCCGTTCTTCGTCAAGGCCGCTGCCCAGGCGCTGAAGGCCCACGCGGTCGTCAACGCCCGGATCAACGAGGACGAGGGCACCATCACCTACTTCGACTCGGAGAACATCGGCATCGCCGTGGACTCCGAGAAGGGCCTGATGACCCCGGTCATCAAGGGTGCCGGTGACCTCAACCTGGCGGGCATCTCCAAGGCGACCGCGGACCTGGCCGCCAAGGTCCGCGGCAACAAGATCACGCCGGACGAGCTGTCGGGCGCGACCTTCACCATCAGCAACACCGGCTCGCGCGGTGCGCTGTTCGACACGGTCATCGTGCCGCCGAACCAGGTCGCCATCCTGGGCATCGGTGCCACGGTGAAGCGCCCGGTGGTCATCGAGACCGCCGAGGGCACGAACATCGGCATCCGCGACATGACGTACCTGACCCTGTCCTACGACCACCGCCTGGTGGACGGCGCGGACGCGGCCCGGTACCTCTCTGCCGTCAAGGCGATCCTCGAGGCCGGCGAGTTCGAGGTCGAGCTCGGCCTGTAAGGCTCGCCCTGTAAGGCTCGCCGCGCAGCAGCAGCTGTCGCACCACGGCGCCCCCGCCCGGATCTCTCCGGGCGGGGGCGCCGTCGTCGTCCTGGCCTGAACACATGGCACGCACCGGTCGGGGATCTGCGCGAAAGCACGGAGGCGTACAGGGACGCCGTCGACCTCTATCAAGACCTCGTGCAGGACATGCCCGACACCTATCGCCCCCTGGGGCGTACGGCCACGGGGACCGGTCCGCCAGTCTGGCTGACGCTCGATCAAGCCAGACTGGACCTCGTTGTCGACTGGATCGGCTGCCCCACCTGGGCCGACGCCCGCGCCTTCTGGGACCGGCACGCCGCCCTCCTCCGATCGCCGGACGTCAGCTGGGTTCTGGAGGAACTCTCCGCCGTCTCCTCTGTCGCCGGCCAACGTCTCCAGGTCGTCCACGAGGCGGTCGCCACCGACCCGGACAGCGCGTTCGAGCCGCATCTGCGGGCCGAGCACATCGCGGCCTGGACGAAGATCGGCCCCTTGGACGAGTCCCGGATCTACCTCACGGCTCACCAGGACTTCCTGCTGAGCGACCCAGTCGTGGCCGACTTCGATTCCAGCGCCGTGGGGTGGAAGCACTTCGCGCTGGCCACTCTGGCTCGCGCAGACGGGATCACGAGGGCTTACACGTACGTCCAGGACCGGTCCGCGCTCCGGACCCGGCTCGCGCAGCTGCTGGAGGCTCCCGAGGCGCCTGCCGTTCCGGACCTTCTCCTCGCCGTCGGCCTCCTCGAAATGGCCGTCCACAACTCGTTCTTCACCGGCCAGGTCCATGTGCAACTCGCCACCGTCCTGGCGGGCAAGCCCTTGGGCGAGCTCGACTGGCGCGAGTCCACACCGGCCGAGCGCGACCACGCCCTCGATGACATCTGGGCCGTCATGAAACGACACGACGGGGACCACGCCGACTTGACCACCCTCATCGCGAGCATCCGGACCGCGGCCTCTGCACAGCCGCTGTAACCATCCTCACCCGAGGTCACCCGCCGGGAACGCATCGCACCTGGCGGCGCCGCCGTATTGTCTACCCATCAGCCCCGGACCACCCCTGTACCCGCACCCAGGAGATGAACCGCAGATGATCACCCCACCCGTCGTGCACTCGCTGCGCGAGCAGATCCGCGAGCACATCGTGGAGGGGATCGTCAGCGGGCGCTGGAAGCCCGGCGAGCGCATCGTCGAGCGGCGGATCGCCGTCGAGCTGGAGGTCAGCCAGACCCCCGTCCGGGAGGCCCTGCGGGAGCTGGAGACGCTGCGGCTGATCGAGTCGGCGCCGAACAAGGGCGTGCGCGTGCGCAACCTCTCCGCGGCCGACCTGGAGGAGATCTACCCCGTCCGGGCGGGCCTCGAGCAGATCGCGGCCGAGCTGGCCGCCCCGCGGCTGGCCACGGACTGCTCGGCGCTGGAGCCGCATGTGGCGGCGCTGTGGGAGGCCGACCGGACCGAGGACGGCACCGCGCAGGTGCGGCACACCGTCGGGTTCCACCGGGAGATGGTCCGGGCGGCGGGGAACAGTGTGCTGCTGCACACCTGGGAGAGTCTGGGCATCGAGGTCTTCACGGCCCTGTCGATCCGCTGGCTGGGGACCGTCCAGAAGTCGTACGCGGAGGAGCACGAGGCTCTCGTCGAGGCGTTCCGCAGGCAGGATCCGGACATCGGTGTGCTCGTGAAGCGCCATGTTCTGGGCTGCGCCCCGCGCGCCTGACCGGATCCCGACCCAGCCGACCTCACCGACCCCGACGTATTGTCCTGTTTTGCCCGGCACCGCGTGCCTTTTTCCCTGGCACGCGGTGCCGACTTTCGTCAGATGGACGTTTCTTCGTCACTTTCATTTGATCGATCATCGATCAGCGATTTACAGTCGTCGCGGACCTCAACCAGGTCCACCGACCCTGTCCTGCCCGTCAGGGATTTTTTCACCACCTCTCCTTTGTCCGGAAGGCGGCGCACAGCAATGTCCGACCCCGTAGGAAAGCTTCCGAGCGAGCTCGACCAGCTCCCGGATCGCGACACCGAGGAGACCGCCGAATGGGCGGCCTCCCTCGACGCCGTCGCACAGGCCGCCGGTACGCGCCGCGCCGAATACCTGCTCCGCCGCACGCTCCAGCACGCCGAGGCCGCCGGCCTCGCCCTGCCCAAGCTGCTGGAGACGGACTACGTCAACACCATCCCGACCGCCGCGGAGCCCGAGTTCCCCGGTGACGAGGAGATGGAAGCCAGGATCACCGCGTGGAACCGCTGGAACGCGGCCGCCATGGTGACCCGCGGCTCCAAGTACGGCGTCGGCGGCCACATCGCCACCTTCGCCTCCGCCGCATGGCTCTACGAGACCGGCTTCCAGCACTTCTTCCGCGGGAAGGAGGCCGACGGATCGGGCGACCAGCTCTACATCCAGGGCCACGCCTCCCCCGGCATCTACGCCCGCGCCTTCCTCGACGGCCGGATCTCCGAGCAGCAGCTCGACAACTTCCGCCAGGAGGCCGGCGGCAACGGCCTGCCGTCCTACCCGCACCCGCGGCGCCTGCCGTGGCTGTGGGAGTTCCCGACGGTGTCCATGGGCCTCGGCCCGCTCTCCGCGATCTACCAGGCGCGTTTCAACCGCTACCTGCAGAACCGGAGCATCAAGGACACCGCCAACTCGCACGTCTGGGCCTTCCTGGGCGACGGCGAGATGGACGAGCCCGAGTCGACCGCCGCCCTGGCCCTCGCCTCCCGCGAGCAGCTCGACAACCTGACCTTCGTCATCAACTGCAACCTGCAGCGCCTCGACGGTCCGGTCCGCGCCAACTTCCGCGTGGTCCAGGAGCTGGAGGCCCAGTTCCGCGGCGCCGGCTGGAACGTCATCAAGTCGCTGTGGGGCTCCGCCTGGGACGAGCTGTTCCAGCTCGACACCACGGGCGCCCTCGTACGCCGCCTGCGCGAGGTACCGGACGCGCAGTTCCAGACGTACGCGACCCGCGACGTGGCCTACATCCGCCAGCACTTCTTCGGCGCCGACGCCGACCTCGTGCAGCTGGCCGGTGTGCTCTCCGACGCGAAGATCGCCGAGTGCTTCCACAGCTCCCGCGGCGGCCACGAGCCCCGCAAGGTCTACGCCGCGTACAAGGCCGCCCTGGAGCACAAGGGTGCGCCGACGGTCATCCTCGCGCAGACCGTCAAGGGCTACACGCTGGGCGCCGGGTTCGAGTCGAAGAACGCGAACCACCAGATGAAGAAGCTGACGATCGACGAGTTCAAGGACATGCGTGACCTCCTTGGCCTCCCGATCCCGGACAGCGCCTTCGCCGACGGTGTCGTCCCCTACGGCCACCCGGGCGCCAACAGCCCCGAGGTCCAGTACCTGAACGAGCGCCGCGCGGCCCTCGGCGGCCCGGCACCGGCCCGCAAGGTCGAGCACGTGGCCCTGCCGGCTCCGGCCGACCGCTCCTTCGCCCCGCTGCTCAAGGGTTCCGGCAAGCAGGAGATGGCCACCACCATGGCCTTCGTCCGGCTCGTCAAGGACCTGATGCGGGACAAGGAGACCGGCAAGCGCTGGGTGCCGATCGTCCCCGACGAGGCCCGTACCTTCGGTATGGAGTCCCTCTTCCCGTCGGCCGGCATCTACTCGCCGCTGGGCCAGACCTATGACCCGGTCGACCGCGACCAGCTCATGTACTACAAGGAAGCCAAGGACGGCCAGATCCTCAACGAGGGGATCACCGAGGCCGGCGCCATGGCCGACTTCATCGCCGCCTGCACGTCGTACGCGACGCACGGCGAGCCGATGATCCCGTTCTACATCTTCTACTCGATGTTCGGCTGGCAGCGCACCGCCGACCAGATGTGGCAGCTCGCCGACCAGCTCGGCAAGGGCTTCATCGTCGGCGCCACCGCCGGTCGCACCACGCTGACCGGTGAGGGCCTCCAGCACGCGGACGGCCACTCGCACCTGATCGCGTCCACGAACCCGGCGTCGCTCAACTACGACCCGGCCTTCGCGTTCGAGATCGCGGTGATCGTCAAGGACGGTCTGCGCCGGATGTACGGCGAGACGCCCGAGGACGTCTTCTACTACCTGACGGTCTACAACGAGCCGAAGGTGCAGCCGGCCATGCCGGAGGGCGTGGAAGAGGGCATCCTGCGCGGCCTCTACCGCTTCAACACGGCGGCGGACCTGGCGGAGGCGGCCCCGGCCGCCGACGCCCCCAAGGTCCAGCTGATGGCCTCGGGCACCGCGATCCACTGGATCCTCGAGGCGCAGAAGCTGCTGGCCGCCGAGTGGAACGTGGCCGCCGACGTCTGGTCCGCCACCTCCTGGGGAGAGCTGCGGCGCGAGGCGCTGGAGTGCGACGAGGCGCTGCTGCGCGGCGAGGTCCGCACCCCGTACGTCACCCGCGCGCTGGAGGGCGTCACCAGCCCCGTGCTCGCCGTCTCCGACTGGATGCGCCAGGTCCCGGACCAGATCAGCCAGTGGGTCGAGCAGGACTACACCTCGCTCGGTACGGACGGCTTCGGTCTGTCCGACACCCGCGAGGGCGCCCGCCGCCACTTCGGTGTCGACGCCCAGTCGATCGTGGTGGCCGCGCTGGCCCAGCTCGCCCGCCGCGGCGAGGTCCCGGCGTCCGCCGTCAAGGAGGCCCGGGAGCGCTACGGCCTCTGAGCCCCCCGAGTCCGACCGCGAGGCGGCCCACCCCTACGGGGCGGGCCGCCTCGCGGCGTTCCGTGCCTTCGGGACGACTCGGCCAGGGGGCGTCGGACACCGGCCTTTGGCCGTATGCGCGGTGGCGGCGCGGGGGTGAACCCGTGATGCTGGAGCGGTGATGGACGAGACGGAGTTCTGGGAGATCGTGGACCGTTCCCGCGAGGCCGCCGACGGCGACCCCGAGGAACACGCCGAGCTGCTCGTGGAGCGGCTCGCACAGCTCGACCCGGACTCCGTCCTGGACTTCGCCCGGCACTTCGAGTCCCGGTACAACCGGGCGTACACCTGGGACCTGTGGGGGGCCGCCTGGGTGCTGCTCGACGGGGCGAGCGACGATGCCTTCGACTACTTCCGCTGCTGGCTCATCGGCCAGGGGCGGGAGGTGTTCGAGGGCGGGGTGCACGATCCCGACCAGCTGGCGGAACTCCTGGGCGAGTTCGACGAGGAGATCGACGGGGACGGCGAGGAGTTGGGGTACGCGGCCGACGAGGCGTACGAGCAGCTGACCGGGGCGGTGGCACCCGACCTGGGCGTCCCGCTGCAGGCGGCGGAGCCGGAGGGCGCCCCGCTGGACTTCGAGAACGAAGCCGTGCTCGCGGAGCGCTTCCCCCGGCTGTGGGACCGGTTCCGCGCCTGATCAGTAGTGCGTGCCGCCGTCGATGCGGATCTCCGTGCCGGTGATGAACGCTCCGTCCTCGGAGCCCAGCATGGCGACGACGCCGGCGACGGTCTGCGGGCCGGCGAAGCCCTGGCCGAGGGCCGGGGCGAGCTTGGTGAAGAGGGACCAGTCGGTGTCCGGCGGCAGGCCGGGGCCGTTGCCGGTGGTCATCCCGCTCTCGATGGAGCCGGGCGCGACGCTGACGAAGCGCAGCCCCTGCTTGCTGTACTCGGCGGCCAGCGCGTGGGTCATGGACTGGATGCCGCCCTTGCTGGCCGCGTAGGCGGCCATGTAGGGGTGGGCGAAGGACGCCGAGGTGGAGCTGAAGTTCACGACGGCCGGCCGGTCGCCCGCCAGCAGCGCCGGGAGGGACTCGCGGATCATCAGGAAGGTGCCGGTCAGGTTGACCCCGATGACCTGGTTCCACAGGTCGAGCGTGGTCTGCCCGGTGTGCGCGGAGCGCAGGATCCCGGCGGCGTTGACCAGTACGTCGATCCCTCCGAGGGCGCCGACCGCGGCGGCCACACCCTCCTTGACGGCGTTCTCGTCGGATATGTCGAGGAGCGCGGTGGTGAGCCGGTCTCCGTGGCCGTCGGCGGCGGCCCGGTCCGCGGTGGCCTTCAGGCCGGCCTCCCCGACGTCCACGGTGTGGACCCGGCCGCCCTCGGCGAGGATGCGGTGGACGGTGGCACGGCCGATGCCGGAACCACCGCCGGTGATGAGGACGCGACGTCCTTCGTATCGGTTCATGGCGCGAGCGTACCGAAGGCGTGACACGTTTTGCCATGACGACAAAAGATGTAATTGTCGGGGTGGACGGAAGGTACGCTTCAACCGTGAGATCCCCTCGCCCTTACTCCCCCCAGGCCGGCCCCGGAGCCCCGTCGCTGACCGAGCGCCGCAAGGCCGCCACTCAGCTCGACATCGCCCGTGCGGCCTGCGAACTCTTCGCCGAACACGGCCCCGACGGCACCACTGCCGAGGACATCGCCCACCGGGCGGGGGTGGCCCTGCGCACCTTCTACCGCTACTTCCGCAACAAGCAGGAGGCGGTGGCCCCGCTGCTGGCGGGCGGCGGTGACGCCTGGCGCGCGCTGCTCGCCGAGGAGGACCCCGGCACGCCGCTGGGCGAGGCGCTGGAACGCGCGGTCACCCGGTCGCTGAGCGGACAGCAGGCGGTCGAGGAGGGCCTGGAGGTGACCCGCGGTCTGCTGCGCGCGGCGGCGGACGACCAGGCCCTGCGCGCGGTCTGGTACCGCGTGAACCAGGATTCCGAGGAGAACCTGGTCCCGGTGATCGTCCGTCTGGTGGGCCCGGAGGCCGACCCCCTGGAGGTGCGCCTGCTCGCGGCGGCGGCCACGGACGCGATCCGCGTCTCACTGGAGCTGTGGTCGACGACGGACGCCCCGGTCTCGGGCCCCGGCTCCCCCGCGGAGCTCGCGGTGCGCTGCCTGCGGGACCTCACAGGGGCGATGCCCCTGCTCCTCGCCTGAGGTCGGAGCAGAGGCATCGTCGATCCGGGCCCGCGGGCCTACGTTTCCGGGTGGGGTTCAGCGACCACCCCAGCCACCGCCGCCGCCCCCACCGCCATTGCCGCCACCCCAGTTACGGCCACCGCCGTCGCCGCCGTTGCCACCGCCACCGCCCCAGTTACCGCCGCCGTCGCCGCCACCGCCGCCCCAGTTACCGCCGCCGTCGCCGCCGTTGCCACCACGGCCGTTGCCCCAGTCACCGTTGCCGCCGCGACCGTTGCCCCAGTTGTCGTGGTTGCCCCAGTCACCGTTGCCACCGCGGCCGGAGTCGTTCCAGTTCGACCAGTTCGAGTCGCGCCAACCGGCATCGCGCCAGTTGTTGTTGTCGCGCCAGTTGTCGTTGTATCCGCCGACGCCGCCCTGGTCCCAGCACCAGCTGGGCCGGTTGCGCCAGTCATGGTTGCAGCAGGCGTCCCACCGGGCGTCGGAGCGGTTCGAGGGGTACCGCCAGCAGTCGTAGCCGCCGTTCCCGCCGCCGCCACCACTGCCCGCGACGACCGAGGCCGAGGCGCTTGCGACGGGCAGCAGACCTATCGCGATTCCCGCGGCGCCCGCCATGGCTGCCGCAACGATCTTACGGCGCATTCTCATGCACCTCCGCACATGTCTCGCTTATGAGGCTTTTAGGTCATTTCCACCCTCACTCGCCCATGCGGCCCTGTCAAAGCGGAAAGGCCCCCCGCCGCTCTCCGTAGAGCGCGGCGGGGGGCCTCCCATCAGGCATTTCTAGAGGTCGAAGTACAGCTCGAACTCGTGCGGGTGCGGGCGCAGCGCGATCGGGGCGATCTCGTGCGTGCGCTTGTAGTCGATCCAGGTCTCGATCAGGTCGGGGGTGAAGACACCGCCGGCCAGGAGGTACTCGTGGTCCGCCTCCAGGGCCTTGAGGACGTCCTCGAGGCTGGTCGGGACCTGCGGGACGCTCGCGTGCTCGTCGGGCGAGAGCTCGTAGAGGTCCTTGTCGATCGGCTCCATCGGCTCGATCTTGTTCTTGACACCGTCGAGGCCCGCGAGCAGCAGCGCCGCGAAGGCGAGGTACGGGTTGGACGACGGGTCCGGGGCGCGGAACTCGACGCGCTTGGCCTTCGGGTTCGAGCCCGTGATCGGGATGCGCATGGCGGCGGAGCGGTTGCGCTGCGAGTACACCATGTTGACCGGCGCCTCGAAGCCCGGCACCAGGCGGTGGTAGGAGTTCACCGTCGGGTTGGTGAACGCCAGCAGCGACGGGGCGTGCTTGAGGATGCCGCCGATGTAGTAGCGCGCGGTGTCCGACAGGCCCGCG
The DNA here is from genome assembly GCF_044761485.1 of Streptomyces sp. NPDC097617. Taxonomy (NCBI): domain Bacteria; kingdom Bacillati; phylum Actinomycetota; class Actinomycetes; order Kitasatosporales; family Streptomycetaceae; genus Streptomyces; species Streptomyces sp. NPDC097617. The sequence continues at coordinate 233,641 of NZ_JBIWCL010000001.1, read as the reverse complement.
TAGCCGGCCTCGTCGTAGAACAGCGGGTCGCCGTTCGCCCACAGCGACTGGTGCACGTGCATGCCCGAGCCGTTGTCGCCGAAGATCGGCTTCGGCATGAAGGTCGCGGTCTTGCCGTTGCGCCAGGCGACGTTCTTCACGATGTACTTGAAGAGCATCAGGTCGTCGGCCGCGGCGAGCAGCGTGTTGAACTTGTAGTTGATCTCGGCCTGGCCGCCGGTGCCGACCTCGTGGTGCTGACGCTCGACCTGGAGGCCCTGGGCGTCCAGCTCGAGGGAGATCTCGGCGCGCAGGTCGGCGAAGTGGTCGACCGGGGCTACGGGGAAGTAACCACCCTTGTAGCGGACCTTGTAACCACGGTTGTTCTCCTCGGAGCCGGTGTTCCAGGCGCCGGCCTCGGAGTCGATGTGGTAGAAGCTCTCGTTCGCGGTGGTCGCGAAGCGCACGCTGTCGAACACGTAGAACTCGGCCTCGGGGCCGAAGTACGCGGTGTCGGCGATGCCGGTGGAGGCGAGGTACGCCTCGGCCTTCTTCGCGATGTTGCGCGGGTCACGGCTGTAGGCCTCGCCCGTGATCGGGTCGTGGATGAAGAAGTTGATGTTGAGCGTCTTGTCCTTGCGGAACGGGTCCAGACGCGCGGTGCTGATGTCGGCACGCAGCGCCATGTCGGACTCGTGGATCGCCTGGAAGCCGCGGATCGAGGAGCCGTCGAAGGCGAGCTCCTCGTTCGGGTCGAACGCGCGCCCCGGGATGGTGAAGTGCTGCATCACACCAGGCAGGTCGCAGAAGCGGACGTCGACGAACTTGACGTCGTTCTCCTCGATGTACTGCTTCACTTCGTCGGCGTTCTGGAACATCCAACTCCTCCTACTCCCGGCCCCGGGGCAGGGACGGGTTTTTTTAGCTCGTGGTGCGTCAGTGCGGTGTCGCACGCTGACCCGACCATAAGCAGACGGGATTTCCCAAGCATGACCCATTTGTTTCGCACAAGTTAACCAGGGACCCGTCGGAGGGCCGTGCGACGCCACGGGTACCGTGTCCGGGTGGACAACAGACAGGCAATCGGATCCTGGCTCTCCGGCCCTCGCGCGGCCGCCGAGGACATGGGCGTCGACTTCGGCTATCCGGGTCAGCGGCTCGGCCTGCCGCAGCAGGGGCCCGGCTCCGTGGCGCGGTTCGGGCGCCGGCTCGGCGCCGTCGCCATCGACTGGATCGGCTGCCAGCTGATTGCCTACGGGCTGATCACCGGCGGCAACCTGGCCGCGGCAGGCAACTGGACCCTCGGGCTCTTCGTGGCCCTCACCGTCCTTACGGTCGGCACCGTGGGCTTCACCCCCGGCAAGCGGATTCTGGGCCTCCGGGTGGTCTCGGAGTCCGGCGGCCGCCTCGGCATCCTGTGGGTGGTCCTGCGCACGGTGCTGCTGGCCCTGGTCATCCCGGCGCTGATCTGGGACCGGGACGGACGCGGCCTGCACGACCGGCTGGCCCGCGCGATCCAGGTCCGCATCTAGGCCTTCCGGTTCCCCGTCCCGTCCGATTCCCCGGGGAACGCGTACGACACAGGGGTGGCCCCCCCGCCCCCCGGCGCGGGGGGGCCCCCCCGGGGGGGTACGAAAAAAAGGGGGCGGGGGGCGCCCAACGTTGCGCCCCGCCGCCACCTCAAGCCCCGCGGCCAGGGGGCCGGCGGGCCCGGCATGTTGCTCATGAGGTCACCCATGGCGCGCAGCTTGTCGTTGACCTGGGTGATCTGCGGGCCCGCCAGCACGCGCGGCAGCTTGAGCAGCGTGGTGCGCACCTTCTTGAGCGGCACCTCACCCTCGCCCGTACCCACGATGAAGTCGTGCACCGGCACGTCCGGCATGATCCGGGCCAGCTTCTTCTTCTCGTTCGCGAGCAACGGCTTCACGCGGTTCGGGTTGCCCTCGGCGATCAGCACAACGCCGGCCTTGCCGACGGCCCGGTGGACGATGTCCTGCTGTCGGGTCATCGCGACGGCCGGGGTGGTCGTCCAGCCCCGTCCCACATTGTCCAGTACGGCCGCGGCCGCGCCCGGCTGTCCCTCCATCTGCCCGAAGGCAGCCCGCTCGGCCCGTCGTCCGAAGACGATCGCCATCGCGAGGAACGCCACCAGGAAGCCCAGGATGCCCAGGTAGACCGGGTGGTCGATCAGGAAGCCGATCGCAAGAAAGACACCGAAGGTGACGATTCCCACGCCCGCGACGATCAGACCGACCTTCGGGTCGGCCTTGCGCGTCATCTTGTACGTCAGGGCGATCTGCTTCAGTCGCCCGGGGTTCGCAGCAGTCTCTGCGTTTGACTTCCTAGCCATAGAGCGAAGTTTACGTGGCCTGCGGGGTTCGGGTAGCCGCGGCCTCAAGTACGTGTTCGGTTTCGACCCGGTCCTTGGCCCGCTTACGGTCCTCCAGGACCGCCGTCCAGGCGTTGCGGCGGGCCCCGCTCATCAGCAGGGACTCAATGCCCCGGAAGGCGTCGGAGAAGGTCGGGATGGCAATGGCGCGTACGGGCGCGGCCTGCATGATGTCGATCCCTTTCACGATGCTCACGTCGGCGTGAGGCGAGCGGTGTGTGCGGTGCGTGGACCAAGCGTCACTGACTGGTGTTACCAGGGCATGACCGGTCGGTCAAATGTGATGGACGCGTTGCAAACACTGACGCGGCCCGCCGGACTCTCCCTCGAGGAAGAGCCTAGGGGCCGCGTCGGCGCGGTGTTACTCGCTAGTAACGCTTTGTGTGCGACTTCACACGTTCGAGTGCCCGCCCTCGTACCTCGGGCGGACCCCTCAACCTGCGCTCAGACTCGGCTGCGCTTCTCCATCGCCTGCTGGTAGAGGCGACCCGCCCGGTACGAGGACCGGACCAGCGGGCCGGACATGACGCCGGAGTAGCCGATCTCCTCGGCCTCCTTCGCCAGCTCCACGAACTCGGCCGGCTTCACCCAGCGCTCGACGGGGTGGTGCCGCGGCGAGGGCCGCAGGTACTGGGTGATGGTGATGAGCTCGCAGCCGGCCTCGTGCAGGTCCTTCAGGGCCTGCGAGACCTCTTCGCGCTCCTCGCCCATGCCGAGGATCAGGTTCGACTTCGTCACCAGGCCGTAGGCGCGGGCCTTGGTGATCACCTCGAGCGAGCGCTCGTAGCGGAAGCCGGGGCGGATCCGCTTGAAGATCCGCGGCACCGTCTCGACGTTGTGCGCGAAAACCTCGGGGCGGGAGGCGAAGACCTCCTCCAGCAGCTCCGGGACCGCGTTGAAGTCGGGGGCCAGCAGCTCGACCTTGGTGTGGCCGGACTCGCGGCCCGCCGTCTGCTCGTGGATCTGTCGCACGGTCTCCGCGTACAGCCAGGCGCCACCGTCGGCCAGGTCGTCGCGGGCGACGCCCGTGATGGTGGCGTAGTTCAGGTCCATCGTGACCACGGACTCGCCGACGCGCCGCGGCTCGTCACGGTCCAGCGCCTCGGGCTTGCCCGTATCGATCTGGCAGAAGTCACAGCGCCGGGTGCACTGGTCACCACCGATGAGGAAGGTGGCCTCGCGGTCCTCCCAGCATTCGTAGATATTCGGACAACCGGCTTCCTGGCATACCGTGTGCAGTCCTTCGCCCTTCACCAGGGCCTGCATCTTGGTGTACTCGGGACCCATCTTTGCCCGGGTCTTGATCCACTCGGGCTTGCGCTCGATGGGGGTCTGGGCGTTACGGACCTCGAGGCGCAGCATCTTGCGTCCGTCGGGTGCGACTGCGGACACGACCGGCTCCCTGTGACTTCGATTGTTCGGCGCCCACCAGGGTACGCCCGTAATTTCATACGCTCTTACGTCGGCCAACCTGTGGACGGCCGACCGCATTCCCGCGGGCTAGGAACCCACGGCCGGCTCGATTTCGCGGGGCCGCAGCTCCGCGTGCTCCAGTACGTCCTTCAGGTGACGCTCGGCCACCGGCAGCACCTCGGCGATGGTGATCTCGCGGCCCAGCTCGTAGGAGAGCGAGGTCACACCGGCGTCCCGGATCCCGCAGGGGATGATCCGGTCGAACCAGGTGCTGTCCGGGTTCACGTTGATCGCGAAGCCGTGCATCGTGACGCCCTTGGCGACCCGGATGCCGATGGCGGCGAGCTTGCGGTCCTCGCGGCGCTGGCCGGCGTTGGACGGGGCGTACTCGGGGCCGTTCAGCCGCGCGTCGAACTCCTCGTCGTGCAGCCGGGGGTCGAACTCCAGCGACAGCCCGCCGATCTTCGGGCGCTCCGGGGCGGGGTCGCCCAGGACCCAGACCCCGGAGCGGCCCTCGATGCGGGTGGTCTCCACGCCGAACTCGGCAGCGGTGCGGATCAGGGCCTCTTCGAGGCGGCGGACGTGCGCGACCACGTCCACCGGGCGGGGCAGCTTCATGATCGGGTAGCCGACGAGCTGGCCCGGTCCGTGCCAGGTGATCTTGCCGCCGCGGTCCACGTCGACGACGGGGGTGCCGTCGAGCGGGCGCTCGCTGGGGTCGGTGCGCCGGCCCGCCGTGTAGACCGGCAGGTGCTCCAGCAGCAGGCAGGTGTCCTCGATCTCGTCCGCGAAGCGGGCCGCGTGCACCGTGCGCTGCTCTTCCCAGGCCCGGGTGTACTCGACGGATTCCGGCCCGAAGCCCAGATGGACAAACCCAAGCTCAGCCACCGCAGCGCCTCCTCATTGAACCTGCTGTGTGCACGTACCTCACTGAGCAAGAGTACGGCGACCCGCCCCGGCCCCTTCAGGCCCCCTTCACACCCGCTGCACGCCCCCCTCAGGGCCGCGGCGCGGGTTCCGCCGGGGGCCACGGCAGCTGCTTGGGGCGGCGCCGCCCCTTGGGCCGGTCGGGGTCCTCGTCCGCGCGCGGCAGCCGCCGGTGGCCCTCCGAGTGGTCGTTGACCCAGCCGCACACCCCGCACGCGTACCGGCCGTCGAGACCCGCGATGTAGGTGCCGCAGCGCCGGCACTCCGCCTCGGTCAGTTCGGGCGGGGACAGCGGGGCAGTGGATTCGGTTCGCTCCTCGGGGAGGTGCGCCCCGTGGGGCCGAGGGGTCATGGGCCGCAGCGTACGCGGGGGGAAGGGGCCGGTCCGTAAAGGACCCTACGCATTCTGCACACGATCGGATGAATGTGGGGCAGAGAGGGCGGCATCAGCGAAGTTCGCCGCTACATTCACGCCGTTCACAGGGCCGGGACCCCGGTCCGTCACGTCAGGAAACCGTGGAGCCGATGACGGAACGACCTGCCCAGCGCGTCCCCAACCGGCAGCTCGCGGCGCTGATCGCGGAAGCCGGGTTCTCCAACGCCGGGCTCGCCCGGCGCGTCGACCAGCTCGGCCTGGAGCACGGTCTCGATCTGCGGTACGACAAAACCTCGGTGACCCGGTGGCTGCGCGGGCAGCAGCCCCGCGGCACCACCCCCGCGCTGATCGCCGAGGTCTTCACCCGCCGCCTCGGACGCCGGCTCTCCGCCCAGGACCTGGGCCTGGACGCCTGCGCGCCCGTGTACGCGGGCCTGGAGTTCGCGGCCACCCCCGAGGAGGCCGTCGACATCGCGAGCGGGCTGTGGCGCAAGGACTCCGGCTCGCACGCCGAGCTGCGGAAGATCGCCTTCACCCCGGCCGGGCTGGTCGTGCCCAGCCGGGACTGGCTCATCGGGCGGGCCGACGAGCGGGTGGGCCGGGGCGCGGAGCCTGCGGCGGCCCGCGTCCCGCTGCAGGGGCGGGCCTCGGTGCCGAGGCAGCGGCAGATCGACCGCGGCCCGGGGCAGCGCGTGACCGGCGGGGACATCGCCGCGCTCAGATCGGTGAGCGAGCTGTTCCGCACCCTGGACCAGGCCTACGGCGGCGGGCACGCCCGCCAGGCCCTGGTGCGCTACCTGGAGCACGAGGCCGAGCCGATGCTCCGCGGGACCTACGGGGAGACCACCGGGCGGCGGCTCTTCTCGGCCGCCGCCGATCTGACCCGGCTCGCGGGCTGGACCTCCTACGACATCGCCGCGCACGGGCTCGCCCAGCGGTACTTCGTGCAGGCGCTGCGGCTCGCGCAGGCGGCCGCGGACCGCCCCTACGGCTCGTACGTGCTCGTCACCATGAGCCGGCAGGCGGTCTACCTCGGCCACGGCCGGGAGGCCGTGCAGCTGGCCCGGGTGGCGCAGCAGGGCGTGGGCTCCGGCCCGCCGCCGGTGGTCCAGGCGCTGCTCCACTCGGCGGAGGCGCGCGGCCACGCGGTCCTCGGCGAGGTCCGGGCGTCGACGGCCTCCCTGGTACGGGCGGAGCGGGCACTGGGCGCGGCCCGGCCGGGGGACGACGTACCGCACTGGGCCCGGTTCTACGACGAGGCGCAGCTCGCGGACGAGTTCGGGCACTGCCACCGGGACCTCCAGCAGTACCGGGCCTCGGCGCAGCACGCGGAGCGGTCCCTGCAGCTGCGGGGCCCGGGGTACGCGCGGTCCCGGCTGTTCTGCCGGGTGGTGCTGGCGACGGCCCGGCTGGGGCTGGGCGAGCTGGACCAGGCGTGCGCGCTGGGCGCGGAGGCGGCGCAGCAGGCGATGGAGATGCGGTCGGTGCGCGCGGTGGAGTACGTACGGGACTTCGAGCGGCGGCTGGAGCCGTACCGGGACGCCTCGGCCGTGCGGACCTACCGGGACCGGGTGGCCGCCCTCTCGTGACCCTGCGGGTCCGCTGCCGGGCTCCCGTCCCCGGGCCCCGCACCTCGCACGCCGGCGAGGCCGGACCGCGGCCCCACCGGCGTCGTCGAGTGGTTCTCAGGCCGCCACCGGAAGCGCGGGCTCCGGCGCGACCGGGAGCGGGATGCCGAAGTCGCGCAGAACGGCGCCGGTGGCGCGGCGGGCCGAGTGCAGGGCTCCTTGGACGGTGTTCGTGTCGCGGTGGTCACCGCACACGTACAGCCCGGCCAGCACCCGCACCGGGCGCTGCACGTCGTACGGCGGGGGCATCGCGGGGACCGCCTCCGGGGTGTGGTGGACGGCGAGCAGCTCCCAGTCGCGGGTGGGGGTGTCGTAGAGCCGGGCCAGCCGGGAGGCGACCGCGCGGGCGGGCGGCGGCGGGCCGAACACGGTGGTGGTGACCAGGCTCCGGCCGGCCGGGGCCCGGGTCGGGTCGACCGCGCTCATCACGGCCGTGTGGGCGACGGGCCACTTGGGGTCCCCGTCCAGGAGCAGCGAGCCGTCCCGGGACAGGGGTGTGGCGGTGGCGTGGTGCAGGACGGTGACCTCGTGGAAGGCGGGCACGCGCAGTCCGGGCAGGAGCTCGGCGGCGGCGCGGGCCCCGGTGGCCAGGAGGACGGAACGGCACCGGAAGTCGCCGTGCTCCTCGGTGGTGACCAGGTTGGTCGCCACCGACCGGACCCGGACCCCGGTCCGTACGGTGCCGGGCGGCAGGGCGGCGGCGAGCAGGTCCGGCAGGGCCGCCGCGCCGCCCTCGGGCACGGCGAGCCGGCCGCGGGCGAAGGTGCGCAGGGCGAGGTCGGCGACCCGGCTGGAGGTGGTGAGCTCCGGATCGCGCAGCAGGGTGGCCAGCAGGGGGCGGAGCGCCCCGCTCAGGGTGCGCGGCGGCAGCCCGCGCGAGCGCAGGGCGGCGTGCGCGGTGCGTTCGGGCCGGGCGAGCAGCTTCTCCTCGGGCAGGGTGGCGAGCCGGCCCAGGGCGGCGCCGATGCGGGCCTGCTCGAAGGAACCGCTGGCCAGGGCCCGGGCCGGGGTGAGGACCCCGACCCGCAGCTGTTTCCCGTCGGCGTGGACGAGGACCCCCGGTGTGAAGGGGCGCAGGGTCAGGGCCCGCAGGCCGGGGGTGCGTTCGAGCTCCGTGTACGAGGTGTTGAGCAACTGGCCGATCCGGTCCAGCCGGAACCCGTCGGCCGACTCGGTGGCCATCCGCCCGCCGGGGTCGTCCGCGGCCTCCAGGACGGTGACCGTGACTCCCGCTGCGATCAGGTGCTGCGCTGCCGCGAGTCCTGAGACTCCGGCTCCTACGATGATGACGTCCGCATGGTGTGCGGCATGGTGTGCGCTGCTGAGCACGGGCCCCTCCCCGAGGTCGGCGCGGCTGTGTGGGGATCCTCCTTCCCCCAACCGGCTAAAGGGGAACCCGAGTTCGGTGTGGTATTGCGGTCAACTCCGGTCGCACGGCGGTCGCATACGGGTCACAAACGGTCGCACGGTGGTCGCACACGGATCTCGGGGCGCTCAGGGAGAGGACAGCGCGGCACGGATCGCCTGCTCGATGCCCGGGTCGCGGAAGACGAAGCCGGACTCCAGCAGCCGCGCGGGCCGGACCCGCTGACTGCCCAGCACGTCCCCGGCGAACTCCCCCAGCACGACACGCAGCGCGGCCGCCGGTACGGGCAGCAGTGCGGGGCGGTGCAGCACCCGGGCCATGGCCCCGGTGACCTGGCGGTTGGTCAGCGGCTCCGGGGCCGTGAGGTTGACCGGGCCGGACAGCCCGGGGGTGTCGATGATGTGCCGCAGGGCCGCGACCTCGTCCCGGAGCGAGATGTACGGCCAGTACTGGCGGCCGTTGCCGAGCCGGCCGCCGAGACCGGCGCGGAACAGCGGGAACATCCGCCCCCAGGCCCCGCCCTCACGGGCGACGACCAGGCCGGTACGGGCGAACGCCGTTCGGATCCCGGCCTCCTGGGCGGGCGCGGCCGCCCCCTCCCACTCCACGCAGACCGAGGGCAGGAACCCCTGACCGGCGGGCGCGCCCTCGTCGACGGGCCGGTCGCCCGTGTCCCCGTAGTAGCCGACGGCGGAGCCGCTGACCAGGACCGCGGGCGGCTCGTCGAGGGCGGCGAGGGCGTGCGCGAGCGCGGCGGTGCCGAGCACCCGGCTGTCGCGGATCTCCCTCTTGTACGCGGCCGTCCACCGGTGGTCCCCGACTCCGGCCCCGGCCAGGTGGACGACGGCCGCGCAGCCGGCCGGCCCGGCGGGGTCCACGTACCCGCGCGCGGGATCCCAGCGCGCCTCGTCCGCCCCGACGGGCTCCCGCCGCACGAGCCGCACCACCTCGTGGCCGTCCGCGCGCAGGGACCTCACGAGTGCACTTCCGATGAGCCCGGTCGCCCCGGTGACAGCAATCCGCATCCCCCCATCCTGCCGGTCCGCCGCGCCGGGCCCGGCGGGTTCGGGGGCGCGCCGCGCGTATTCGCCCGCGGGACGGCTCCGGCACCGGTCACCGCACGGCGCGCCGCGCCCGCGCCTCAAACGCCGGCGGGGCCGTTCTTGCGCGACGGAGGCCCGGTCAGGCTGTGGTGCCGAGCCAGGTGCCCACCGCGTAGGTGACGCCCATCGCCAGCGCGCCGCCCAGGACGTTACGGGCCACCGCCCTCGGCAGCGGGGCCCCGCCCAGCCGGGCGCTGATCACCCCGCACAGCGTCAGCGCCGCCAGCACCGCCACCACCGTCACCGGCACCCGCGTTGACGGCCCCGGCAGGAGGATCGCCAGCAGCGGGAGCAGCGCCCCCACCGTGAAGGCGATCAGGCTGGCGAAAGCCGCGTGCCACGGGTTGGCCAGCTCGTCGGGGTTGATCCCCAGCTCCACCCGGGCGTGGGCCCGCAGCGCGTCCCGTTCCGTCAGCTGCCGGGCCGCCTCCCGTGCCACGTCCCGGCTGAGGCCCCGCTCGGCCAGCAGGTCGGTCAGCTCGTCGAGCTCCGCCTCCGGCTCCTCGGCGAGTTCCCGGCGTTCCAGATCGAGCGCGGCCCGCTCGGAGTCCCGCTGGGAGCTGACGGAGACGTACTCCCCCGCCGCCATCGACAGCGAGCCCGCCAGCAGCCCCGCGACACCCGCCGCCAGGATCGCCGGGCGCGAGGTGGTGGCCCCCGCGACCCCGACCACCAGGCCCGCGGTGGAGATGATCCCGTCGTTGGCGCCGAGCACACCCGCGCGCAGCCAGTTGAGCCGCGTGCTGATCTCCGCGCTCTGGGCACCGCCGCCCTCGCCGTGCGCCTCGATGTGCGCCCGGGTGGGCCGTTTGCCCGCGTCTTCGCTTGCCGTCACGCCCCCACTGTCGCGGCCCGGGGCGTATGCGGCCACCCGGCGGGGCGGTCCGGGGTGCGCGGGCCCCGCCCCCGTACCAGGGTGGAGTAGTGAGACGCCGACGTCAGGAAACGGGCTGGCTGCGCGGCGAGCCGCCGCCGCGCTGGGCCCGGATCGCGCCCGCGGTGGCCCTGGTCGTGCTGGTCCTGGCCCAGGCGATCACCCCGGGCGCCGAGCTGGGGTTCTTCCTGGCCGGCCTGCCCCCGGTGGCCGCCTTCGCGTACGGGGCGGCCGGAACCGCGGCCTTCGCCGCCGTCGTCCTGCTGCTGCTGGGGCTGCCGTCGCTCGGCGTCGGCCATGCCCGCAGCACGGACCTGGCCACGGTGGCCGTGGTCGGGGTGCTCAGCGTGGTGATCGCCTGGGTCCGCCAGCGCCGCGACGCGCAGCTGGTCAGCGTACGGACAGTGGCGGAGGCGGCCCAGCTCGCGGTCCTGCCGCCGGTACCGGAACGGGTGGGTCCGGTGCGCTGCTCGGGCCTCTACCGGGCGGCGCAGCACGGCACGCTGGTCGGCGGCGACCTGTACGACGTACGGGCCGGGCCGTACGGGGTGCGGGCGCTGGTCGGGGACGTGCAGGGGCACGGCCTGGCGGCGGTCGGCACGGTGGCGGCGCTGCTCGGGGCCTTCCGCGAGGCCGTGATCGACGACGCCGGGCTGGCCGCGGTCGCGGCCCGGCTGGACCGGCGACTGGTGGCGGACTCGGCGGCCGCCTCCGTCGAGCACCCGGAGCTGTTCGCGACGGCGGTGCTGCTGGAGTTCCCGCCCGGTCTGGGCCTCGTACGGATCGTGTCGTGCGGGCATCCACCGGCCCTGCGGATGCGCGGGCCCGTGGTGGAGGAGGTGGCCGTGGATCCGGGGCCGCCCCTGGGCCTGGGGCTCGCGGGCCCCACCCCCCTGACGGTGACGGAGCTGGTGGTGCGCCCCGGGGACCAGCTGCTGCTGCACACCGACGGCGTGACGGAGGCCCGGGACGCCACGGGGCACTTCTACCCGCTGGCCGCGCGGGTGCCCGTACTGGCGCGGGACCCGGAGGGCCTGGTCGGGGCGGTCTGGCACGACCTCGCGGCCTTCACGAACGGCGGTCCGCACGACGACGTGGCCCTGCTGCTGCTCTCGCTGGACGGCGAGGACCCGGCCGGGCAGGCCGAATCCCCGCCGTCCACGACTACGACTACGACTCCTTGATGAACGCGCGCACCAGCTTGCAGGTGACATTCGACGGCCGGTGGATCCCCGTCCGGACGGCCATCGTCCGGATCTTCCGGTTGGTGGCACGCCGAGCGTCGTACGTCCCCGAGTCGAGCAGGGATATCGCCAGCCGCATGGCCTTCAGACGGCGGTTGTGGCTCTCGTACCACTCGCGGGGCAGCCCCGCCGGCAGCGGCTTCTTCTTGACGTGCTGGACGGTGGTGGCAGTGGCCATCTACAGCCTCCCAAACGGTAGTTGGCTTCCTGTCGTTCTCCCTCGATTTTACCGGGGACCACTGACAAAAGACCCTGGCCAGACCGGCCCTGGGTAGGGTGGGCGCCATGGAGATCTGGATCAATCCCGCCTGTTCCAAGTGCCGCAGCGCCCTGACTCTCCTGGACGCGGAGGGCGCCGACTACACCGTGCGCCGCTACCTGGAGGACGTGCCCTCCGAGGACGAGATCCGCGAGGTCCTCGGCCGGCTCGGGCTGGAGCCGTGGGACATCACGCGCACCTCGGACCCGCTCGCGAAGGAGACCGGCGTACGGGAGCTGCCGCGCGAGGAGACCGACGCGGCGCGCGGGGCATGGATCGCCCACCTGGCCGCCCATCCGAAGCTCATTCAGCGCCCGATCATCACCGCGGAGGACGGCACGGCCGTGGTCGCCCGCTCCGAGGAGGCCGTGCGCGAGGCCCTGTCCCGCAAGGCCTGAGGGGTCAGAGGGGCCGGAGGGATCAGAGGGCCGGAGCGCCCCCGGGGCCGCCCCTCAGACCCGGCGCGCGATCACTTCCATGCACGCCCGGTAGCGCTCGCTGACCGCGTACTGGAGGGGCTCGAAGCCGTGCTCGGCCAGCAGGGGGACAGGCGCCGTACAGCACGCGCGGCAGGGGCAGCTGGTGCGGCGTGGGGGCGGGCACCGTGGCGACAGGGGTGGTCGCGACGACCGGACTGGTGGACATAAACGGAAAATACCGCCCGTTCCGGTCCGATCGGCAGTGCCGCGCTGGGCCCGTGGCGCGTCAGGCTACGGGGCGTCGGCGCGGCCGCAGCTGTTGACGCGGGTGACCCCGTAGGGGGTGGGCAGGTCGACGGCGTCGACGGGGCCGGGCCAACCCCGATGTCTCGCCGGGCGATAATCTCGCTCAGCGAGAGATTTCGGCCGGGAGGCGATGTGCACGACAACGACGACGGCGACGAGCACCCCGAACACTCCGCCCGGGCCGGGAGTTCTTCGCCCCCGTGATCGACGGGGTGCTCCAGGTGCTCGACTCCTTCGATCCCGCCGAACGGGAGACCGTACGCCGCTTCCTGACGGCCACCCACGCCGCCTTCGCCCCGGAGCCGCGACCATGACCACCCCCGAACCGGGCGGCTCCGACCTGCACCTGGAGCTCTCCACCGAGGGCGCCCGGCGGACCGCCCTCGCCCAGGCCCTGCGCGACGCCGTACGCAGCGGGCGGCTGGCCGGCGGGACCCGGCTGCCGCCCTACCGGACACTGGCCGCAGACCTCGGACTGGCCCGCAACGCCGTCGCCGACGCGTACGCGGAACTGGTCGCCGAGGGCTGGTTCACGGCCCGGCAGGGCTCCGGCACCCGGGTCGCCGAAGGAGTCGCGACCGCGGACGTACCGGCCGCCGCGGCCGGACCCGCGCCCGCGCGCCTGCGCCACGACCTGCTCCAGGGCAAGCCCGACCCCGCCTCCTTCCCCCGGGGCCCCTGGGCCGCCAGCGCCCGGCGGGCCCTGGCCGAGGCGCCCACCGAAGCCTTCGGCCCCGGCGATCCGCAGGGCCGCCCGGAGCTGCGGCGGGCCCTCGCCGGCTACCTCTCCCGGGCCCGCGGCGTGCGCTGCACCCCCGAGAACATCGTCATCTGCTCGGGCTTCGCCAACGGACTGCGGCTCCTGTCCTCCCTCCGGCCCCGCGACTGGGCCGTCGAGGCGTACGGGCTGCCCTTCCACCACGGCATCCTCCGGGCCGCCGGAGTCCACGCGCACCCCGTCGCGGTCGACGACGACGGGGCGCGTACGGAGGAACTCCCCGCCCGGGCAGGTACGTTGCTGCTCACTCCGGCGCACCAGTTCCCGACCGGCACCCGGCTGCTGCCCGCGCGCCGGGCCGCAGCGGTGGAATGGGCCCGCGCGGCCGGTGGCGTGATCGTGGAGGACGACTACGACGGGGAGTTCCGCTACGACCGCAAACCCGTCGGCGCGCTGCAGGGACTGGCCCCGGAGCACGTGGTGTACGCGGGCTCGCTGAGCAAGAGCCTCTCCCCCGCCCTCCGCCTGGGCTGGCTGGTCCTCCCGGACCGCCTTCGCGACCAGGTCCTGGCCGCGAAGGGCCTGCGGGAGTCCTGGGCGAGCGCGCTGGACCAGCTGGCACTGGCCGATTTCATCGAGTGCGGGGCGTACGACCGCCACGTCCGCCGGATGCGGCTGCGCTACCGGGACCGCCGCGACCAGCTGGCCGCCGTCCTGGCGGAGCACGCCCCGCAGGTCCGGGTCACCGGTATCTCGGCCGGGCTGCACGCCGTCCTGGAGCTCCCGCCGGGCCACGAGACCCCCGCCCTCGCGGCGGCCCACGCCGCGGGCCTGGCCCTGGACGGCCTCTCCTCCTACCACCATCCGGCCGACCCGACCCCGCCCCGCGAGGGCCTGGTGGTCGGCTATGCGGCGCCCCCGGATGCGGCCTTCACCCGGGCAGTGGGAGTGCTGGCGCGGGTGGTGGGCAGGGCGGGGAGGTAACGGCGGGAGCGGGCACCCCCGCCTCTTCATCTCGCCCCCACCCCCGCCCCCCGTAGGGTGGCCGAAGTGCGAAAGAGGACGAATCACACCAAAGGACCCTTGTGAACGAGCAGCCGCAGCCGCAGGCCCCGCCGCCCCACCCCGCCGGGACGGGCTCCCGCCCCGCCCGGCGGGGCGCCGACTGGATGTTCGGCGGGGTGTACGGGACCGTTCTGGCCAGTGCGCTGCTGGCCGCGCTCAACCAGCAGGGGGAGGCGTTCACCCCGTTCTACGACGCGAGTTGGGTGTTCGTGACGGGCGCCACCGCCGGGCTCGCGCACGGGTACGCGCACCACATGGCGGCCCACCGGCAGGAGACCGCCGGGCTCCGGTGGCGCATGCTGGCCGTGGCGCTGTGGAACGAGTGGCCACTGATCGTGGCCACTCTGCCCACGGTCGTGCTGCTGCTCTGCGCCGGGCTCTTCGACTGGGACGCGTACACGGTCACCGCGGTCGGGCTGGGCCTGAACACCGCCCTGCTGTTCGCCTGGGGGTCCTTCGTCGCCGTCCGCGTCGGCTACCGGCTCGGCTCCGCCCTGCTGATCGGCATGGCCGACGCCACCATCGGCCTTGCCATCATCGTCGCGAACGCCGTGATCAAGTAGCGAGCTGAGCCTCCGCCTCAGCCAGGATCTCCGTCAGCCGGGCCCCGAACTCCACCCCGCGCTGGTCCGGCACCCCTGTCCGGGCCGCGGTGAGCAGCGCGTCCAGGGCGCGCCCGTAGGCGCCCGGTACGTCGCTCCAGCCGGGCAGTTCGTGCACGCCCTCGGTGCCGCGCAGTTCCAGCCCCACCCCGGCGGCCGCGCTCGGCGCGCCCAGGCTGAGCACGGCGGTGCTGGCCGCGCCGGAGGCGTGCCGGAGGGCCAGTTGGACGACGTCGGACGGGCCCCGGGTGGCGCTGACCTCGGTCACCTCGCCGAGGACCGGGATCAGGACGGAGAGTGCGTGCGGGCCGACGTCCCACAGTCCGCCCTTGGCCTTGCGCCAGGGCGAGTCGGCGTAGGCGCTGGGCGTTCCGTCGGGCGGGAAGACGGCGCCGAGCCAGTGGGCCGCGGCCGTGAACCAGCCGGAGCGGCCGGCCTGCTCCTCGACCCAGCCGGCGGTGGGCTCGGCGAAGCGCAGGGTGAGGAAGACGACGGAGGCGACCCCGTGGCGCCGGGCGGCTTCGGCGAGGGCCCGGGCGTCCTCCACGGTGGTGGCGACGGGCTTGTCGAGGAGCAGGTGGCATCCTGCGGCGGCGGCGCGGACGGCCATCGGGGCCTGGACGTCGGGCGGCAGGGCGAAGGCCACGGCGTCACATTCGGCGAACAGCTCGTCGGGGTCTTCGTACACCTTCACCCCGTACTCGCGCGCCAGTTCGGCGGCGGCCTCGGGCCGCCGGCCCCATACGCCGGCGAAGTCCGAGCCGGGATGCGCGGCGAGGGCGGGGGCATGGGTGCGGTGCGCCCAGGGGCCGGTGCCCAGGAGCCCGACCCGGGGGCGGCGGCCTGCGGGGGCCTGGTCGGCGGCGCGGTCGGTGACACGGTCGGTGACGCTGTCGACGGGGCCCTCGGCGGAGTTCACATCAGACGAAATGCTCACGCGGCCAGTCTGCCCCACCCGGACGGGCGCCCCGCCACCAACCCGCACAACCCGCCCGACCTGCGGTGCAAACCTCGGTAACACGGGGTTCACACACGGGCAACGGAAGAGAAATCGCGGGCGGGCACGCTGCGGTCATCACCGCAGCGATGAAACAGCGACCAGCAGCACCCGCAGAGTCTGAGGATGGGGCCCGTGAGCTACAAGGCTGAGTACATCTGGATCGACGGCACCGAGCCGACGGCGAAGCTTCGCTCCAAGACGAAGGTCCTCGGGGACGGCGACGCGCTGCCGGTCTGGGGCTTCGACGGATCGAGCACGAACCAGGCCGAGGGCCACGCCTCCGACCGCGTCCTCAACCCGGTCTTCTCCTGCCCGGACCCGATCCGCGGCGGCGACAACGTCCTCGTCATGTGCGAGGTCCTGAACATCGACATGACCCCGCACGAGTCGAACACCCGCGCGCTGCTGCGCCCGGTCGCCGAGAAGTTCGCCGGCCAGGAGCCGATCTTCGGCATCGAGCAGGAGTACACCTTCTTCGACGGCATCCGGCCGCTCGGCTTCCCGGTGGGCGGCTTCCCGGCCGCGCAGGGCGGCTACTACTGCGGTGTCGGCTCGGACGAGATCTTCGGCCGCGACATCGTCGAGAAGCACCTGGACCACTGCCTCGCGGCGGGCCTGAGCATCTCCGGCATCAACGCCGAGGTCATGCCCGGGCAGTGGGAGTTCCAGGTCGGCCCCGTCGGCCCGCTGGAGGTCTCCGACCAGCTGTGGATCGCGCGCTGGCTGCTCTACCGCACCGCCGAGGACTTCAACGTCTCCGCGACGCTGAACCCGAAGCCGGTCAAGGGCGACTGGAACGGCGCGGGTGCGCACACCAACTTCTCCACGAAGGCGATGCGCGAGGACTACCGCGCGATCATCACCGCGTGCGAGGCCCTGGGTGAGGGCAGCAAGCCGCTCGACCACGTGAAGAACTACGGCGCCGGCATCGACGAGCGCCTGACGGGCCTGCACGAGACCGCCCCCTGGAACGAGTTCAGCTACGGCGTCTCGGACCGCGGCGCCTCGGTCCGCATCCCGTGGCAGGTGGAGAAGGACGGCAAGGGCTACATCGAGGACCGCCGCCCTAACGCGAACGTGGACCCGTACGTGGTGACCCGTCTCATCACGGACACCTGCTGCACCGGCCTGGAGAAGGAAGGCCTGGTCTAGGACCACGCCCGGACCCTCCACCGCCGGTACCGCATCCGGCCGATGACCAGCGACGCCCGCCGGACCCCTCTGGGTCCGGCGGGCGTTGTCGTGGGCGCCCGGGTTGCGTTTTGTCCGGGAATGCCAGGGGGGCTGGCTCGGAATGTGAGATTTCGAGCCAAGGGGTGAGACGGAACCTGCGCCGGCGAGAGGACTTCTGCTTGAATGGGGCCATGGCCAGCCCTTCGCACACCTCGTCAGGTCGCAGCGACCTCGAGCCTTTCTGGCCGTCCCGTCAGGATCACGATTACGACCGGGAGTGTTGCCGCGCGAAGAACGCGCCGGCCCTCTAACGCCTCCGGGACCACCCACCGAGCCTCCCCGGGGCCTTCGGTCTGCGCGGCAATCGACATCGACGACGTACGCACGTCTCCCTGCCGACCACTCGCGTGAAAGAGCTGACCACTCATGGCGAACACCCGCTCCCTCTCCTCCGCTGCGACCGCTTCCCCGACCTACCCGCCCGGTCCGCGCCACCGGCTCCGGTCCGTCGACCGGGACGAAGTGGCCCGGGTCGTGGACTTCCTGCCGCCGGGGGCCACCTGGCTGCCCGCGCCCCAGCACACCCTGCCGACGGCGCCGGGCCAGCCGCCGATGATCGGCTACCTGGTCCTCGTACCGGCCGACCAGCAGCCTCCGATCGGCTTCGCCCCGCAGGCCGTGGCCGCCGTCCGGCCGGTCCCCGCCGGCCGGGCCCAGGCTCCGGCCCAGGCCGGCGGCCCGCGGGACGGCCTGGTCCGCATCGACCCGGCGCAGCGCACCGCCGAGGTCGACGGCCAGGTCCTCGACCTGACGTACCTGGAGTTCGAGCTGCTGGCCCACCTCGTGCAGCACCCGCACCGGGTCCACAGCCGGGACCAGCTGGTCACCACGGTCTGGGGCTACGGCCACGTCGGCGACGGCCGGACCGTGGACGTCCACATCGCCCGTCTGCGCCGCAAGCTGGGCGCCTCCCACCGCTCCGCGATCCAGACGGTGCGCCGGGTCGGCTACAAGTACGCCCCCTGATCGGCAGGTTGGCCACGACGACGGTGGGCCCGTACTCCCCCGGGGGAGTACGGGCCCACCGCATTCGGGACGACTACCGGCTACCCGCTACCGGCTACGCCGCCTCGGCCCTGCGGCCCGCGACGAAGCCCAGCAGGAGGTCGACCGCGAGGAAGACGACCAGGCTGATCCCGAGCAGCGGGATGAACCAGCCGATCACGGCCGTCACCGCGGCCAGCGGCAGCAGCACGGTCACCGGAAGCCTGCGCCAGGCTCCGCGCGGCTGGGCGCGGCCCACGGACAGCCTGCGCTCCTTGGTCGGCCGGCGCAGCCACCACATCCGGTAGCCCCAGAAGACGAGGAACATCACGGCGAGGGCGAGGGCGGCCAGCGCGAGCTGGTTGACGAGACCGAAGGTCGTGCCCATGTGCAGGTCGATGCCGAAGCGGGTCATCTTGGCGAGCAGCGGGTAGTCGGCGAAGCGCAGTTCGTCCATGACCCGGGCGTCCGCGGGGTCGACGGACACCGCATCCAGGTGCACCGGCACCAGCTTGTCCTGCTCCTTGACCACGTACCCCTTGCCCCCGGCCGGCAGGGTCACGCGCAGCGCCTCGGTGACCCCGGCGGCGCGGGCGGCGTCCACGGCCCGGTCGATGCCGAGGTCGGTGGTGGGGGCGGGCGGCGGGGCCATCGGCGTGCCGTCGGGCATGGTGTGCCCGGCGTGCCCGTCGGAGCCGGAGTCCGCGCCGGCGGTCAGGTTCGCGGAGACGGCGGGGGTGGCCCCGCCGAGGCTGTCCTGGAGCTGCCCGATGTTCTCACCGGCGTACTTCGACCAGGTCAGGCCGGTGGCGGAGAGTACGACGAGGCCCGCGACGGCCCACAGGCCGACGGTTCCGTGCCAGGACAGGGTGCGGCGGCGGCCGGTGGCCCTACGGTCCGGGAGGACGAGCTGCGACCTGCGCTTGCGGCGGCGGCCGAGCCACAGGGCGAGTCCGCCGAGTGCGACGACCCACATCCAGCTGGCGGCGAGCTCGCTGTAGTTCCGGCCGAACTCGCCGAGCTGGAGGCTGGAGTGGAACTCGCTGAGCCAGGCCCGCAGCGGCAGCGCGTCGCCGACGGTGGCGAGCTGTCCGCGCACCTCGGCCGTATACGGGTCGACGAAGACGGTGAGGGTCTCACCCTCCGGGAGGCCCGGGCTCTCCATGATCACCCGGGTGGTCGCCTCGGTGTCGGGGGCGGGCCACACGGAGACGACCTCGCCCTGGGGGGCCGCGCCCCGGGCCGCGTCGACCTGGGCGCTGAGCGGCAGGGCGCTGTCGCCGACGCGGGCGACGGTCAGTTCGTCGGAGTAGATGATCGCCTCGGCCTGCCAGGAGGCGGCGTACAGCAGCCCGGTGGCGGCGGCGAGGAAGAGCAGCGGGGCGATGAGCAGGCCCGCGTAGAAGTGCAGGCGCAGGAGCAGCGGCCGCACGGCGGCCCGGTTGCCGCCGCGGTTCTTGGCCGGGCGGGCCGTCTCGCCGGTCTCGGCCGGTTCGGCCGTCTCGGCGGCGTCCGGGGTGCGGACGTCTTGGGCCTCGTCAAGAGACATGGGGATCCTAGGGGTTGGCGAAGACATGGGGAGCGGGCCCCGGGTCTCGCCGCTGCGCCGGGATCAGGCGTGGGCGGGCCGGCCGGGGGCCGTGATACGAGGGAGCGGGCCGCGTCCGGGTGGCCCGCGGCGCACCACGGCGTGGGCGTGCACGGCTCCGCGCAGTCGGCGCGGCCGTTCGTACGGGGTGGGGAAGACGGCCGGGGCCGGTACGGCGGCCGCCCGCGCCCGGACCAGGGCGAGCGCGCGGGCGAACGGCCGGGCCGCGTGCAGCGCCGCGGCGGCCAGGACCCGGGCCAGGCGGAAGACGGCGGCCTCGCCGCGCGCGAGCCAGGCGGCGCAGAGCAACCCGGCGAGCATGTGGGCGGCGATCATTCCGGCGCCGCCGTGCCCGGCCGCACTCGCGATGTCGGCCATGTCGGCCATGTTCGCCATGCCGGGGGCTTCGGCGGCCAGGGCGCCCGCGTCCGCGGCGGGCATGTGGTGGTTTCCGTGCACCGGGGCGGGGGCGGCGCGCTGCTGCGCGGCCGTCCCGCTGCCCGAGAAGACGAGGTGCAGCACGCCCTGGACGGAGAGCACCGCCGCGGTGATGCCGACGGGGCCCCGGCGGCGCCCCGCGAGGAGCCAGGCGAGCCCGGAGGTCATCGCGAAAGCACCCAGAAGGCCGAAGAGGGGTATATCCGTGCCGGATATGTACGAATGCCCCACCGCGCCCAGGGCGACGCACATCGCCGCGAAGGTCGCGGCTCGCGTGGCGCGCATCGGCGCGGATGATTCGAACATGGCCGGGACATGTTCGCACGGGGCCCCTCGGCTTCCGCCAGAGGCTTATCCGATCATGAGTGGATGAACGCAATTCCGTGGGGAGCGGTGTACGCGGGCGGGGTCCAGCTCGGGGCGTACGCCCTGGCGCGCACCGGGCCGGCCGAGCGGGAGCGGCTGCTCCGGGACTGCTCGACGAATGTCGACAACCTCGCCGCCGGGCGCTGGGAGACGCTGCTGAGCAGCGCTCTCGTCATCGAGGAACCCATGCCCCTGCCGTACGCGCTGCTGCTGGTCGCGGTGCTCGGATACGCCGAGTACGCGTACGGGGCCTGGTGGACGGCCGCGGTGTTCCTGTTCGGGCACGCCACGGCGACCCTCCTCGTGTACGGCGCCCTGCGCGGTACGACCGATCCGGGGACCCGGAGCGCGCTGGACGTGGGGACGAGCTACGGCTTCAACGCCGTGCTCGGCGCCCTGACCTCGGCCCTGCCGCGCGGGCCGGTCCGCACGGTCGCCCGCGTGGGCCTGCTGGCCCTGGCGGCGGCGCCGGTGGTCCGCCGCGAGCGGACCTTCACGGACATCGGACACCTGGCCGCGCTCGGGATGGGCGTCGGGGTCTCGGTGGCCCTCGATTGTCTTTCCGGGGCGAAACATCAGAAAATTGCATGAACCGACTCTCGACCGTATGACGCCGCTGGAGCCGCCACGATGACCGCCACCCCGTCCACCACCGTCGCCAACCTCCGCGACCTCGGCGGCACCCCGCTCACCGGCGGCCGCACCGTCCGCCCCGGCCTGGTCCTGCGCTCGGGCCAGCTCGACCGGCTGGACCTCGACGCCGACCCGGTGGTGGCCGCGCTCGGCCTGCGTACCGTCATCGACTTCCGCACCGACGCCGAGCGCGCCGACCACCCCGACCGGATGCCCGCCGGGGCCCGGGTCCTGATCGGAGACGTCCTCGCCGACAAGCTGAACTCCGCCAGGCTGCCCGCCGCGGTGCAGCTCAAGGACCTGCTGTCCGACCCGGCCGTGGCCGAGGAGCACCTGGGCGGCGGCCGGGCGCAGGCGCTCTTCGCCGACACCTACCGGTCCTTCGTGCACACCGGCTCCGCGCAGGCCGCGTACCGGATGCTGCTGACCGAGGCCGCCGACGCCGACGCCGGCCCGCTGCTGTTCCACTGCACGGCCGGCAAGGACCGCACCGGCTGGGGCGCGACGATCATCCTGGCGCTGCTGGGCGCGGACGACGAGACGCTGATGGCCGAGTACCTGTCCGTCAATCCGGCGGTCAAGCAGGCCTTCGCCCCGATGATCGAGGGCTTCACGGCGGCCGGCGGCGACCCGGACATCGCGCTCGCGCTGATCGGGGTCTTCCCCTCCTATCTGCGGGCTGCACTGGACGAGGTCGAGACGCGGTACGGCTCCATGGAGAAGTACGTGCGCGAGGGCCTCGGCGTCGGCGACGGGACGGTAGAGGCGCTGCGCGCCCACCTGGTGGCCTGACCCCGCGCCCGGTCCACCCGGCGGACCGACGCCCGGTCCGCCCGCCGGACCCGCGCCCGGACCGGCCCCCGCACCGGGGGCCGGGGAGCGGTGACCATCCGACGATTCGCTCGTTCTGCTGAACGTGACTGCGCCGGATACCGCCACCCGCCCCATGCCTCCCGTGTCTCCCGTGCCGCCGGACGTCGAGCAGGCCGAGGCCGCCATCGTCGAGCACTACCCCCGGCTGGTGCGGCTCGCCTACCTGGTCCTGCCGCCCTCCCTCGGCCGCAACCGGCGGGTGCTCACCGCCCACTCGCTGGTCCAGCGCTCACTCCCGCGCGGGCGGCGTGACGCGGGGGCCGCCGCTGCGGCCGTGCAGGGCGGGGTCCCTGGGCAGCGGGGCGGCGCGGACGACTCCGGGTACGCCTACATCCGGCTGCGCGTGCTGCGCGCCGCCCTGGAGGCGGGGCTCCCGCTGACCTTCCGGGCACTGCCCCGGCGGGCGCAGCTCCCGCCGGTGCTCCCCCAGGTGTGGGGGCTGCGGCTGTTCCCCCGCTCGGGCGGGGCCGAGGAGCTCGCCCTCGACCAGTGGCTGGCCACCCTCGACGGGCCCGGGCGGGCCGCCTGCGTACTGCGGGCCCTGGAGCGGCTGCCCGAGCCGGAGGTGCTCCGGGTGCTCGACGAGGCCGGGGTCCCGGATCCGGCCGCCGCGGCCCGGGAGTCCGGGGATCCGGCGAACGACGCGCTGTTCGCCTCCACCGAGTTCGACCCGTGCGTGCTCCAGGCCCGGCCCACCGACCTGCTGCGGCGGCGCCGCCTCGGCCGGGCCGCGCTGGTCGCCGGGGCCGCCCTCGCCGTCTGCGGGGCGCTGCTCGCGCTGCCGGGCGGGGGCTGGGGCTCCGACGGGGCCGCGGCCCCGCTGTACTCGCGCAACGCCGCGGCCGAGCAGGCCCTGGATCCCGGGAAGCTGGTCCGGGCCGCGCCCACGCTCTGGCGCACGTCCTCCCGTACGGACTTCTCCACCTGGCCGGCCCGCGGTGACCGCGCCGACGACAAGGAGCTGCTGCGCCGGGCGCTGGCCGTCTGGGCCCGGCCCGGCCCGTCGGTGGTCGCCTCGGCGACTCCGGGCACGCCCTCCGGGCCGCCGATGGGACCGGCGCAGCTGCTGTTCGCGGGCGCCGTGGACCAGGCCGTCGTGGTCCTGATGTACGACGGCCTGCGCGTGGTCCGCTACGCCGAACCACGGACCGGGACCGCGGGCGCCGCCCTCGACTTCGCCCGGACGGACGGCGCCTCGGCGGACACCGCGACCGCGCTGGTGCTCAGCCGGGTCGACGGCAACGTCCGCTATCTCACCGCGCCCTGGGTCACCGGCGCGGCCCTGCGGGACCTGCTCAAGCCCGCAGTCCCGGCCGTCGTACTGAAGCCGACCCCGGACGGGGTGACCCCGCCGGTGGCGGGCCCGGCCCCGGCGGGCAGCTGTACCAGCTGGAACGCGCTGGCCCTGACGGGCGACGGCGCCACCCGGCTGATCACCGACCTCGGCGAACTGACCCCGGCCCGGCTGACGTCGGGCGCGCCGGGTGCCGAGCGCGATGTGACGGAGACGGCGGAACTCGGGGACTGGTCGCGGATCGCCTGCCTGCTGCCGGCGGTCCGCTCGCACGGGGTCCGTACGGTCAACGCCTGGACGTACGCGAAGCAGCCGCTGCCGGAGGGCGACGGGACGGCGGCCTGGCTCTGCACGCGGGCCGAGACCTGGCAGGGCGCGGCGGACCGGGTGCAGGCGCAGTTCCTGGCCCCGGGCGCCCCGATCGCGGCGCAGGCGGCCCGGTCGGAGGGGTCGGCGGCGTGCGGCCCCCGGGAGCCGCGGGTGCTGGCGGGCGTGCTCTGGAAGTCGCGGGCCGGCCAGTGGTACGTACTGGCCGCGGGCAGTGCGCAGTTCGCCTCGCTGTCGGTGTCGGGCGGCGGGGTCAACGGGTCGGCGAACGGCAACCGGCTGGCGGTGAAGGCACCGGCGGGCGCACAGGTGGACCTGTCGGGCAGGCTGACGGACGGAACGAAGGCGGGCGTGCTGCGGTAGGCCCCCACGGGTGGGTGAAGATTCAACCGCCTTGAATCGACGGCGAGTTGGCGGGATCAGGACATGACGGTCGCAGTGGACACATGGCATGATCGGGTTCCGGTTACCAAGCGGTAACCCCCACACCCCTCCCCCACCCGAAGGTCACCCCACGTGCGCACGCTCGCCCGACGCCTCCTCATACCCGGCCTGACCGCCCTCGCCCTCACCGCCACCGGCTGCTCCTCGACCCCCCACAACGCCGCCGAGCCGGCCGCCCCCCTCACCCTCAACCCCTCCGCCGACGGCACCTCGCAGCAGCTCGACGTGGCCGCCGCCCCACAGGGGACGCCCACCCCGGCGGCCGTGGCACGCGCCGACGGAAAGGGCAGAACCGAGAAGTCCGCGCTGAAGGTCGCCTCCTACGACAAGGCCAGCGGCCGGGCCGTCATCGCCAAGGCCCCGCAGGGATCGGACAGTTCGCCCGCGCCCGGCAAGTCGCCCGGCAAGTCACCGAGCGCGTCACCCGAGGCCGACAAGCCCGTCGCCGTGGGCGACGTCATCGCCAGCGCACCGGCGCCCGGCGCCCCGTCCGGACTCCTCGCCAAGGTCACCGAGGTCGTCGGCAAGACCGACAGGGGCACCGAGGTCAAGACCGCCGCGACCACGCTGGCCGCCGTCCTGGGCGACGACAAGGCCGACGGCAAGGTCCCCGTCGACCCGGCGGCGGTCACCGTGGAGCCCCTGATGAAGGGCGTCACCTTCTCCTGGGCCAAGGGCCAGGGCCTGACCTTCGGCCCCGAGGGCGCGAAGCTGCCGCTCGGCAACCTCCGCCTCGACGTGAACGCCGCCGTCGACACCGCCCCGGGCGCCCCCGCCTCGGCCGGTGCCTCGGTCTCCGGGTTCGTCCAGCTCGCCCCGCAGGTCGAGTTCGCCTACGACGGCGGCACGGGCGGCGCCCCCGGTCCGCGCGGCGCCTTCCTCGGATTGAGCGGCGACTGGTCCTCGCAGTGGAAGCTCCAGGGCCGCGCCGCCGCGAGCACCGGAGCACCCAAGCGGATCCCCTTCGCCAAGCTGCACAGCTCCCCGGTCATCCAGGTCGGCCCGGTGCCGGTCGTCGTCAACCTCGACCTGACCTGCTACATCCAGGTGGAGGCCGACGGCAGCGTGACGCTGGAGGTCCAGCAGGACGTCAAGGGCGACTTCAAGGTCGGCGGCAGCTACGCCCTGGGCAAGGGCTGGACCCCGGTGAGCGCCTCCAACGTGCAGAGCACGCCGGTCCGCGCGAGCGTCACCGCCGCCGGCAAGGTCAAGGGTGCACTCGGCGCCGAGGCGTCCGTCGGTCTCTACGGGGCCGTCGGCGTCACCGCGGACTTCGCCCCGTACCTGCGCGGCGAGGCCGACCTCAAGGCGGCCGCGTCCAGCGACGGCAAGGCCTCCGTCAACGGCGCCTGGGCGCTCTACGGTGGCTTCGACCTGAGCGGGAACCTCCAGCTCCAACTGTCCCTGTTCGGAACGCCCCTCTTCGAGCGCCGGATCCCGCTGGGCACGCTCAACCGCGAGTGGGCTCTCTCGACCGGCCACGTCGGGCGCTAGCCCGCGCGACGACCCGTACGACGACAACGCGTACGACGACAACCGGTACGACGACACCCCTCGACCACTGCCCGGGCGCGGCCGCGCCCGGGCAGTGGCATGTCGGAGAAGTCCGCGCAGGGGTCTTCTCCTCCCCCTTACCCGTCAGTACATTGACGCCATGTCTAATACGCCGCTCGCGCCCGCCCCCGTGGCGTCGGAACACGTGGACCTGAGGCCCCGGAACGTGTCCTTCGGCTGGGAGGACACCCCACTGCACTGGCTGCCCGGCGACCCCTTCGCCGGCCACATGATCAATGTGCTCCACCTGCTGCTCCCCGCCGGGGAGCGCTGGTTCGTGCACGTCTACAAGCAGGTGCTCCCGTACATCGAGGACGAGCAGCTGCGGGCGGACGTCGTCGGCTTCATCGGCCAGGAGGCCATGCACGCCGCCGCGCACGACGACGTGCTCCCCCACCTGAAGCGGCTGGGGCTGGACCCCACCCCGTACACCGCCCAGGTGGACTGGCTGTTCGAGAAGCTGCTCGGCGACCGGACCCTGCCGCCCGGCAGGGCCCGCCGCTGGTGGCTGATGGAACGGGTCGCGATGATCGCGGCCATCGAGCACTACACCGCCTTCCTCGGCGACTGGGTGCTGGGCGCCGACGCGCTCGACCGGCGGGGCGCCGACCCCACCATGCTGGACCTGCTGCGCTGGCACGGCGCGGAGGAGGTCGAGCACCGCTCGGTGGCCTTCGACCTCTTCATGCACGTCGACGGCAACTACCGCCGCCGGGCCCGGACCTGGGCGACGGCCTTCTCGGCCCTCGTCTTCCTCTGGCAGCGCGGGGTGCGCTTCTTCATGGAGAACGACCCGCACCTGGCGGACGGCAAGGCCTCCTTCGGACAGTTCTTCCTGGCCGGGCAGCAGGGGGTGCTCCCCTCGACGGGAGCGATGCTGAAATCCATCCCGATGTACCTCTCCCGTACCTACCACCCCTCGCAGGAGGGCTCGACGGCCCAGGCGGTGGCCTACCTGGCCACCTCCCCCGGAGCCAATGGCGGGGTGCGGGCATGAGGCGCGTCCTCGCGGTCACGGCCGTCGCCGGCGCGGCCTGGGTGACCCGGCGCGCCCTGAAGCGCCGCATCGGCGACTCCCCGCTCTGGCCGCTGCCGGCCCTGGAGAACCCGGTGTCGGGCCACTCCCCGCGCCGTGCGCTGCGCGCGCTGATCGTCTCCCGGACGGAGCCCGCGCAGGGCGTTCTGCACCTGGTCCTGGAGTCGACGGACCTCCCGGCCTGGACCCCGGGCGCGCACGTGGACGTCACCCTGCCCTCGGGCCTGGTCCGCCAGTACTCGCTGTGCGGCGACCCGGCGGACGACGGCCGGTACACGATCGCGATCCGGCTGATCGAGGACGGCCGGGGAGGCTCGCGCGAGGCGCACGCGCAACTGGTCGAGGGCGCCGAGCTGGAGCTGCGCCCGCCGCGCAACCGCTTCGAACTGGTCCCCGCGGCCTCGTACGTCTTCGTCGCGGGCGGCATCGGCATCACCCCGATCCTGCCGATGCTGCGCTCCGCCGCGGCGGCGGGCGCCGACTGGACCCTCGTGTACGGAGGCCGCTCCCTCGACTCGATGCCCTTCCTGGACGAGCTCGCGCCCTACGGCGACCGGGTCACGGTCCATCCCGAGGACGAGGTGGGCCTGCCGGACCTGACCCCGCTCGCCGCCGCGGCGCCGGGCACCCTGGTCTACTGCTGCGGCCCGGAGCCGCTGATGCGGGCCGTCACGGCGGCCGCGCCGGATCCGGCGGCGGTGCACCTGGAGCGGTTCGCCCCGGCGGCCGAGCCCGGTCCGGGCCGGGCCTTCACGGTCGAACTGCGCCGCTCGGGACGCATCGTCGAGGTGGCCGAGGAGGAGAGCACGCTGGCCGCGGTGCGCCGGGAGCTGCCGGACACTCCGTACTCCTGCGAGCAGGGTTTCTGCGGGACCTGCCAACACCGGGTCCTGGCGGGCGCGGTGGACCACCGCGACGATCTGCTCACCGACCAGGAGCGCGAGGACTCGATGCTGCTGTGCGTCTCGCGCGCGAAGGGGGACCATCTGGTCCTCGACCTGTGAACCCGCCCCAGTAGGGTGTTGCGCATGACAACCGGGGTGCGACGCAGAATGGGTGTCGAGGAGCGGCGGCAGCAGCTGATCGGGGTAGCCCTGGAGCTGTTCAGCAACCGCTCGCCCGACGATGTGTCGATCGACGAGATCGCGGCGGCCGCGGGGATATCCCGGCCGCTCGTCTACCACTACTTTCCGGGCAAGCTGAGCCTGTACGAGGCCGCGCTGCGGCGGGCCGCCGACGAGCTGGCACTGCGGTTCGTGGAGCCCAGGGAAGGACCGCTCGGCGCGCGGCTGCTGCGGGTGATGGGGCGGTTCTTCGATTTCGTCGACGACCACGGGCCGGGCTTCTCGGCGCTGATGCGCGGCGGTCCGGCCGTCGGCAGCAGCCGGACCAACGCGATGATCGACGAGGTCCGGCAGGCGGCGTACGAGCAGATCCTCACGCACCTGGGCCTCGGCCTGGAGCACACGCCCGCGCGCATGGAACTCGTGGTGCGCTCCTGGGTGTCGCTCGCCGAGTCCACCGCGCTGATCTGGCTGGACGGGCGCCGGATCCCTCGGGGCGAGCTGGAGTTGCAGCTGGTGCACGACTTCGCGGCGCTGGCCGCCGTGAGCGCCGCGTACGACGCGCAGATGGCGGGGATCCTCGTACGGATCCTGGCCGACGAGCCCGCCGACGGGCCCTTCGGTGAGCTGGTCGGGCGGCTGGCCGGTCTGGTGCCGGGCGAGGCGCCGGCCGAGGCGGCGCAGCCGCGCTGATCCGCACCGGCCGCCCACTGATCCGGGGTGTGGCGTCCGCCCATGATCATCGATAATGCCCGCGTGATCATTGACGACGAGATCCTGTTCCGGCCGGCCGTGGAGAAGGACGCCGGCACACTGGTGCAGCTGTACGACCAGGCTGCCCGGTGGATGCGCAAGCACGGGATCGATCAGTGGAAGCCCGGCGACAAGGACGCCGCGCACTTCCGGTCGAAGATGCGCGAGGGCGAGGTGTGGATCGCCGCCGACGCCGACGGGCGCGTGTGCGGGGCCTACGAGTTGTGGTGGTCCGACGAGGACGCCTGGGGGGTCCAGCCGCCCGTGGCGGGCTACGTGCACCGGCTGATGGTGGCGCGCGAAGTGGCCCCCGCCGGGGCCGGGCGGCGCCTGCTCGAACACGCCGAGCGGCGGACCGCCCGGACCGGTCGGGAACGGGCGCGGCTGGACTGCGTCTCCACCAACCCCCGGCTGCTCGCGTACTACCGGGGTGCGGGCTACCGGGTGGTTGGGGAGCTCCCCAACAAGGAGGGGAAGGACGGCAGGACCTACGGAGTGATCCTGCTGGAGAAGCGACTGGACCGGCTCAGCGCCGTGTGAAGACCGAGACGGTGCGGGCGGGGACGGTGAACTCTCCTGTCTTCGCGTCGTACGCGGACTGCTTGACGGTGGCGTCGGAGCCCGCGGCCTGGACGGGGTGCAGCCGGTAGGCGGCGCCGGCGAGGGCGGGGACGCGCTGGGCCTGCGCGGTGGGGGCCGCGTTGAAGACGACCACCAGGTCGCCCAGGGTCATGGTGATCACGCCCGGGGTCTCGTCCTGCCCCGAGAGGGGGAAGGCCAGCCGGGACTGGACCGCCTCGGTCGTGGTGAGGGCGAAGTCGGGCTCGGTGGTGCGGATCCTCAGCAGGTCGCGGTAGGCGGCCGAGGTGGCGTTGATCTCGGTGCAGGCGGGCGCCGGTCCCGCGAGGAGCGGCTTGGCGTAGAGCCACTTCGAGGCGTTGTCGGCGGCGGGCGGCAGGCCGCGGCCGAAGCCGTTGCCGCCCTGGCAGTCCCAGTGGACGGCGTTGAACCAGTCGCCGCTGTCGTAGGAGTTGCGGTCCAGGGACTTGGAGCGGAGCAGGTCGGTGCCCGCCTGGGAGAGGGCCGGGCCCTGGGAGAGGGTGGCCGTCGCCATGGCCAGGACCTGCATGCGGGCCTGGTCGCGGGGGGCGGTGGTGGGCGGGAGCTTGTAGGTCAGGGCGTCGGCGAGGGTCTCGTTGTCGTGGGCGTCGGCGTAGGCGAGGGCGTCGCCGGGGGCGGCCGCGTAGCCGGCCGGGGCGCCGTTGTAGTCCAGCTCGGAGCCCTTGATGCGGCGGCCGGCGGTGTCGGTGAAGGCGTACGAGGCGAGGTTGCCGGAGAGCCCGACCTTGATCAGGTCCTGGGCGTGCAGGAGGCGGGCCTTCTGCTGCTCGGGGGTGCCGTTCGCGGGCGAGGAGTTCGGGGCGGTGAACAGGCCGGACGCGAAGCCCTGGACGCGCGGGTCCTCGTCGAAGGGGCCGCCGCCGCGGACGGCGTCGCGGGCCCGGTCGGAGAAGGTGGCGATACCGGTTCCGGCCATGTTCTTCTGCGTGGCCTGCACGAAGCGGGCGTCGTCGGCGATCTCGCCGAAGTTCCAGCCCTCCCCGTAGAGCACGATCTTTTTGCCGTCGACCCCGTCCTTGGCGACGGTCAGGGCGTCGAGGGCCGTGCGGACGGTCAGGATGTTGGCCTTCGGATGGTGGCCCATCAGGTCGAAGCGGAAGCCGTCGACCTTGTACTCCTTCGCCCAGGTGACGATCGAGTCGACGACCAGGCGCCCCATCATGGCGTTCTCGGGGGCGGTGTTGGCGCAGCAGGTGGAGGTGGCGACGCTGCCGTCGGCCAGCAGGCGCTGGTAGTAGCCGGGGACGATGCGGTCCAGGACCGACTTGTCGGCCTGCCCCGCGGCGACGGTGTGGTTGTAGACGACGTCCATCACCGTGCGCAGCCCGGATCCGTTGAGGGACTGGACCATCCTGCGGAACTCGACGGTGCGGGCCGTGCCGTTCGGGTCACTGGCGTAGCTGCCCTCGGGGACGGTGTAGTGCAGCGGGTCGTAGCCCCAGTTGTACGCGTCCTTGGCGGCCGCGGCGGCCACGCAGGCCTGCTGCTCCTGCGAGTCCGGGGCGTACACCGTGAGGTCGCAGGCGGGCTCGGTGCGGTCGCCGGCCTTCTCCGGGATGGTGCCGATGTCGAAGGCCGGGAGCAGGTGGACGTACGAGGTGCCGGCGGCGGCCAGGTCGCGCAGGTGCCGCATGCCCGCCGAGGCGGTGTCGGTGAAGGCCAGGTACTGGCCGGGGTGGGTGCTGGTGCGGTCCGCGACCGAGAAGTCGCGGATGTGCAGCTCCTGGATCTGGGCGGAGGTGAAGGGGACGGCCGCGGGCTTGCGCAGGGTCTTCCAGCCGGGCGGGGCGAGCTTCGGATCGGCCAGGTCGACGACCAGGCTGTGGACGGAGTCCGCGGTCAGGGCGGTGGAGTAGGGGTCGGTGACGAGGTTGCGGACCACCTGGCGGGTGCTCGGGGCCCAGACGGTGACGTCGAAGCGGTAGGGCTTGCCGGCCCAGGAGCGTTCGCCGCGCACCGACCAGACGCCGGTGGCGTCGTCGCGGCGCATGGCGACGGTACGGCCGCCCAGTTCGAGGGAGACCTGCTGGGCGGTGGGGGCCCATACGGAGAGGGTGGGGCGGCCGTCCTTGAAGACGGGGCCGAGGGAGGCGGTGGTCGCGTACAGGTCGTCGAGGACCCCGGCGAGCTGGACGCCGGTGGCGGCGAGGACCGCGCCGTTCGCGGCGCGGGCGCTCGCGACGAGCTGGCCGCGCAGGGCCTCGCGGACCCGGTCGCGGTCACGGGGGTCGACGGTGTAGGCGCGGTACGCGGCCAGGTGCGGGAACTTCTGCTTCTGGGCGGCGGTCAGCTCGGTCCCGGTCAGCCGCAGCCACTGGGCGCGGCCGGTCAGGGTGCCGTTCTCGGCCTTGACGGCGCCTTCGCGCGAGGCGAGCAGCTGTACGGAGGCGGCTGCGGCGGGGGCGTTCCACGCGAGGGTGTCACGGTCGATCCAGACGGCCTGGGACTTGGTGAGGTCCAGGGCGGCGGCGGAGCCGGCGGGCTGCGGCAGGAGGTACTTCTCCTGGCCGCCCAGCATCCACGCCTCGTGGCCGGTGGCCTTCAGGTCCAGGGACTGGTCGGAGGGGAGGTCCTTCTCGTCGCCCTTGTGGAGGATGTAGCTGAGGCTGGTGGCGCCGGGCGCGAGCGGGACCTCGTAGACCGCGCCGTAGGCGTCGGTGCGGGTGGGGAGCAGCGGCTTGGACCAGTCCGTGGGGTTCGCGGCTCCGGTCCAGACGTGCAGGCCCCAGCCGTCGTAGGAGCGGTCGGCGCGCTGGTAGTGCAGGACGGCCTTGTTCTGGTCCTGCGGCGGGTAGGCGGGACGGTCGGTGCGGGCGGGCTCCTTGCCCTGCTCCAGCCAGATCTCGCCGGTCTTCGTCACGTCGATGGTGCGGTCGGCGGCGACGTCCTTGTTGCCGTCCTTGTCGATGACGAGGTAACCGACGGAGGAGGCACCGGGCTTGAGCTTGACGTACGCGAAGGCGCCGTAGGCGTCGCGGCCGGTGAAGTCGTGGCCGGCGGGCCAGGGAGCGGTCTCGCCCTCGGCGATGTCGCCCCAGGCGTAGAGCCGCCAGTTCGTGTAGTCGCCGTCGGGGCGGTTGTAGTGGACGACCGCGTAGTCCCGCTGGGTGGCGGTGGGGATCTCGGTGGGCGGGGCCTGTCCGGCGGCGGACTCGGCCAGGGCGCTCGCGGTGCGGCCGGTGGAGTCGACGACGACGGCCTTGTAGCGCAGGGCGGTGCCGGCCGGGGCGGTGATGTGCTGGGTGACCTTGTAGGGGGCGTGGTCGGCGGTGCCGAGGACCTGCCACTTGTCGTTGCCGGTCTGGGCGGCGAAGACCACGCGGTTGAGCGCCCCGCCGGTGACGTCGGCGGTGAGCTCGACGGTGCCGGTGGCGCCGGGGGCGGGGGCCTTCAGGGTCAGGGCGGGCTTGACGGTGGGCTTGGCGGCGGGCGTCACGGCCTGGAGGACGAGGGAGCCGAGGGCCGGGACGGGGACGGTGAGCTTGCCGGCCGCCGAGGCGCGGATGAGTGCGGTGCCGCCGTAGAGGGTGCGGTACTGGGCGCCGGCCGGGGCGTCGATCTCGACGGTGCGGGATGCGGCGCCGTTGTTGGCGGCGACCAGGTACTCGGTGCGGGTCTTGGGGTCGGTGCGGGCGAAGGCGTAGACGGAACCGTCGGAGAAACGTTCGCTCTGAACGCCGTCGCGCAGGGCCGGGTGCGCCTTCGTCAGCTTGGAGAGAGCACCGATCTGCTGGTAGAGCGGGTGTCCCGGATCGTAGGCGTCGCTCGCATGCGTGCGCACCGTTGCGAGCTGGTCGTCGTCCAGGTAGTCGGCGACCTGCGAGGCGAACAGCGGCTGCCGGGCGTCCTTGTCGCCGCCCGCACCCGTGAAGCCCTGCTCGTCACCGGAGTAGATCACCGGATTGCCCCGGGCGAAGAACATCAGCTCATTGGCCAGCCGGTAGCGCTCCAGCAGCTCCTGCTCCCCGGCACCCGGCCGGTCCTGCTTCAGGAAGCCGGCGAAGCGGCCCATGTCGTGGTTGCCGAGGAAGGTCACCTGCTCGTAGGCGTTGGCCTTGCCCGAGGTGTACCGGAAGTCGTCACCGAGGACGGAGGCCAGCCGGCCGGCCGGCGCGCCCTGGGAGGCGTACGCGCGGATCGCGTCCTGAAGCGGGAAGTCGAGGGTGGCGTCGAGCTTCCCGCGCGTCACGTACGGGGAGGTGACGGCGGTGTCGGCGGAGTAGACCTCGCCGAACATGAAGAAGTCGTCGCGGCCGCGCCGGGCGGCGTAGGTGTCGAGGGCGGTCGCCCACTGCGTCCAGAACTCGGTGTTGACGTGCTTGACCGTGTCGATCCGGAAGCCGTCGATCCGGAAGTCCCGGACCCACTTCTCGTAGATCTTCTCCATCCCCTCGACCACCTCGGGACGCTCGGTCCACAGGTCGTCGAGGCCGAAGAAGTCACCCTGGTCGGAGGACTCGCCCGCGAAGGTGGAGTCCCCGCGGTTGTGGTACATCGTCGGGTCGTTGAGCCAGCCCGGCACCTTGAGGTTCTTCTTCGCGTCGGGCACGAAAGGGGTCCTCGGGAAGGACTCGCCGTCCACCTTCGGGAACCTGCCCCTCCCCTCGGCGGCCGCTCCTGCATCAGACGCGGTCTTGTCGTCGAAGGGCACGCCGTCCTTCGTCAGATAGGGGAACGCCCCCTTCGCCAGGTACGAGTACGACTCCTCCCGATAGTCCACGACATCGGCGGTGTGGTTGGTGATGACGTCGAAGAAGACCTTCATCCCCTTCCCGTGCGCCTTGTCGATCAGCCGCTCCAGGTCGGCGTTCGTCCCGAAGTGCGGGTCGACCTGCGTGAAGTCGGTGATCCAGTAGCCGTGGTAGCCGGCGGAGACATCGGCCCCCTTGCCCTGCACCGGCTGGTTCTTGAAGATCGGCGCCAGCCAGATGGCCGTGGTGCCGAGCCCCTTGATGTAGTCGAGACGGTCGGTGAGTCCCTTGAGGTCACCGCCCTGGTAGAAGCCCTTGTCCGTGGGGTCCAGGCCGGTCTCCAGGCGCGATCCGGTCAGGCCGCCCCGGTCGTTGCGCGGGTCGCCGTTCGCGAACCGGTCCGGGAGCACGAAGTAGAACTGCTCCCGGGTCAGGTCGTGCCGGGCCGGTTCGGCGGCCAGTTTCGCGTCCGAGGGCGGGGCGGGCGGCCCGGCCGGTGCGGCCGAGGCGGGGAGGGCGGGCAGGAAGGTCACGGCCAGGGCGGCGGCGAGCACTCCTGCGGCAGGGCGTATCAAGGCAGGTCTCCTTGTGTACGTGTCGCATGGATGAGGGCCGCCCGGCCTGGCAGGGAGGAAGATGCCGGACGGCCCTGGTCGGTGGAGCGGCGGCTCAGCTGCGCCAGGTGTCGGTCAGCGTGACCTTGCCGCTCGCGGGGACGGTGGCGGTGCGGTTGGCTCCGCTCTCCCAGGTGACGTTCCCGGCGGCGTCCTTACGGAGGTACTTGTACGAGAACGCGGTCCCGGCCGGGAGCGTCACGTCGAGCTTCCAGACGGGGTACGCGGCCGGGTCGAGCTTCAGCGCGCCGGCGGTGTTCCAGCTGCCGAGCTCGGCGCGGTCGCCGGTGACATAGACGTTCTGTCCGGGCACGGTGGTCGCGGTGACCCCGAAGGAGGCCCCGGCGGGGCCCGCCGGGGTACCGGAGCAGGTACGGGCCCCGGCGTGCAGGGCCAGTGCGGTCCCGGCACCCAGGGTGGCGGTGAACTGCCCGCCCGAGCCGACGGTGACGGTCCTCCCGCTCTGCACGTCGCAGTAGGCGCCGCCCGGCAGCGACGTCTGGAAGGTCCGGGTCAGGGCGGAACCCTCGTGGTTGATCGCCACGTACGCCTTGGTGCCGCGCCCGAAGGCGATCTGGTCGCCGCCGTTGTCCCACCAGTTGGTGACGCCCTGCCCGCGGGCCGCGTTGCGGAAGCCGACCATGGAGGAGATCTCCCGCCAGGCGTGCTGGCACTTCCAGCCGTCGGAGTAACAGGCGTTCACCGTGCCCCCGTTGGGCGGACCGGCGTCCTTGTCGCTCCACTCGTAGCCGGAGTGCACGTCCGGGGACCCGTAGGGCCAGGCCAGCGCGAACACACTGGCCAGCGTGTAGGCGGACCCGTCCTTGTAGCTGAGGGTGTCGCCGCCGCGCTCGGTGTCGTGGTTGTCGACGAAGACCCCGGCCTGCCCGCTGGGCATGTAGCCCCAGGCCTCGCCGAAGTTCTTCAGGTACGCCAGGTTCTCGCTCTGGAAGACCCGCTTGAGGTCACGGGCGTACCGGAACTCCTGCACGTCCCCGTTCCCGAGGTACTCGCTCGGCGAGACGGCCTCCCCGGCCCCGTATATCGCTTCCTGCTTCCAGTACACGTCCGGCTTGGTCAGCCGGGACTTGATGTCGGCGAGGTCGGCGGCGGGCATGTGCTTGGCGGCGTCGATCCGCAGGCCGTCCGCGCCGAGCGAGAGCAGGTCGTTGAGGTACCCGGCGATGCGCCCGCGCACGTAGTCCTCACCGGTGTCCAGGTCGGCCAGCTGCACGAGCTCGCAGTTCTGGACGTTGCCCCGGTCCTGGTAGTTCGAGATCGAGGACCGACAGTCGTCCATGTCGGCGCCCGAATAGAGCCCCGGATAGCTGTACTTCGTGTACGAAGATCCCCCGGTCCCGGTGAAGGTGGCGCCGGCGTCCGCCGGACCGGCCATGTGATTGACGACGGAGTCGACGACGACCTTCACCCCGGCGGCATGACAGGTGTCGATCATGGCCTTGAAGGCGGCCCGGTCACCGAGCCGCCCGGCGATCCTGTAGCTGACGGGCTGGTACGAGGTCCACCACTGCCCGCCCTGCACGTGCTCCTGCGGAGGCGACACCTGCACGTACCCGTACCCGGCGGGTCCCAGCGCATCGGTGCAGGCCCTGGCGACGGAGTCGAAGCGCCACTCGAAGAGGACAGCGGTGACGTCCTTCTCGCCGGGGGGCGCCGCTACGGCCTGCGGCCCGGCGGCGGTGAGCGCGGCGGCGGCGAGTACGCCCGCGGTGGCGGCGCGGGCCATCTGCAGGGCTCTGCTGTTCCTTGTGGTGCGGGGCATGTGGGGCCTCCTGGCGGAGAGGTGGGGATTGCACGCGACCGTAGGGGCCCGCCAACAGCCCTGCAATACCTTGCGCAAGAAATTGCAGAATTGTTTCTTGCGTGTGTCCTACGGGACTCGAGTGGAGGAAGCCGACCCGGCCCGGATCGGAACCGGGGCGGCGGCTCCGGGGAGCCGGATCCGCTCGGGCGGACCGGACGGTTTACAGGCATTCTGACGGGCGGTAATCATTCGATTCCAATTCCTGCCTATTACTACCGAGTTCGCCTTATTGAGTGGGTTCTCGCACCGTCCCGGCGCGCTGCCCCACCGCGTTTCGAACCAGGCCGATATCCCTGCAACGTCAGTCGAGGCGTCGGGAGGCCGGGAACGATGGTTGAGCGAAGGAAATTCCTCATGGCCGGAGCCGTGGGAAGTGCGGCCGTGCTGTCAGGGAGCGTTACGGGGGCACCTGCGCACGCGGATCCACGGCCCGACCACAGTCACGGGCACGGGCACGGGACACCGGACCCGGACACGCCGATTCCGCAGACGCCTCCGCTGGAGAAATACGTCGACCCGCTGCCCACGCCGGAGACGGCCGTCCCGGACACCTCCACCTATCCGGGCGCCGACTACTACGAGGTCACGATGCGACCGGGCACGTGGCGATTCCACCGGGATCTCGGACCGGCCGACGTGTGGGGCTACTGGGCCAAGAACCCGCACGATCGGCACGAGCCGATCGGCATGGGCTATCTCGGGCCGACCATCAGCGTGATCAAGGACCAGCCGACGGTCGTCAAGTACCGCAACAAGCTGCCGACCACGCACCTGTTCCAGTTCGTCATCGACAAGATCCGCAGCGGGGACCCCCAGCTCGCACCGATCGCTCCGCCCCCCTACAAGAGCGAGCCGCCGTTCCCCGAGAACGTGAACGTGTGGAACGTCGTGCACCAGCACGGCGGTTTCACCCCGCCGCAGTCCGACGGCATGCCGCTGCACTCGTTCAGCCCGGACGGTGTCCACGCCGAGTCCTACACCACGCTGGAGCCGGACCGCGTCGAACGCAACGAGGCGATCTGTGCGTACACGAACCACGAGCGCTCGTCCATGCTCTGGTACCACGATCACGGCATGGGGATGACCAGCGTCAACGTCTACGCGGGCCTGGCCGGCCTGTACCTCATCCGTGACCCCGCCGACGAGCGGCTCGGGCTGCCGCAGGGCGAATTCGAGGTCCCCCTCATCCTGCAGGACCGGACCTTCAACCGGGACGGCTCGCTCGCCTACACCATGACCGAGCGGGAGGGCGAGGACACCCCGGTCGTCAACGGGAAGGCGTACCCCTTCCTGGCCGTCGAGCCGCGGCGCTACCGGCTGCGCATCCTCAACGCTTCGAACGAGCGCTTCTGGCGGCTGAGAATCGACCCGCCCAGGGACGTGGTGCTCCAGCCCAACCTTCCGTTCTGGCTGATCGGCACCGACGGCGGCTTCCGCGCCCCGCTGCAGATGCTGAACTTCCTGATCGGGCCGGCCGAGCGGTACGACCTGATCGTCGACTTCAGCGGGATGCCCATGGGCTCGAAGTTCACGCTGACGAACTACCACGCACCGGTGCACTACCCCGGCGTGCCCGGCCTGGGACCGGAGATCTCGGAGGTCATGCAGTTCCAGGTCACCAAGCCCCTGTCCGGCGTGGACCGGTCGACGCCGCCCAAGCAGCTCAAGCTACCGGCGGTCGCGCCCCTCGAGCCGGCGCCGGGGATCAACCGGCGGGAATGGGTCCTGTACCAGCACAAGCTGTTCAGCACGATGACGTTCAACGCGGTGCCGTTCATGGAGCCGTCCCAGGACTTCATCAAGGCGGGCGCGCAGGAGATCTGGGAGTACGTCAATCCCAACCACGACGCGCACCCGATGCACGTCCACCTGGTCAACTTCCAGGTGTTGAACAGGCAGCCCATCGATGCGGCCGCCTACCAGGCGGACTACGAGAAGTGGATCGACGGCGGCCGCAAGGCGGCGGACAAGCCGGTGTTGGCGAACTACTTCACCGGCCCGCCGATCCCGCCGGATCCGGACGAGGCGCTGTCCTACAAGGACACCTTCAAGTCCTATCCGGAGACGGTGACCAGAATCATCACCGACCCCTGGAGCCCGCCGATGGAACCGATCGCGGGGATCGCGAACAGCGGGACGGAGCTGCCGGCGGAGTACGTCCACCACTGCCACCTCCTCGAACACGAAGACGACGACCTGATGCGCCGGTTCACGATCGTCGACCCCGATGCCCCCCTCCCCGTCGACCAGGACGGCGGCCACGGCGGCCACGGCGGGGCCGGCAAGGGCCGCTGAGGCGCCGATCCGGCCGCGAAAGAAGCGGGCGGGGGCGGGCCGTGGCCCACCCCCGCCCGGGAGGGCTAAGGCACCTGCGCCGTCGAGCCTCGGACCACCAGTTCCGGCTGGAAGACGTACTCCGTGCGCTGGACCGGGGTGCCCGAGACCGCTTCCAGGAGGGCGCCCACCGCCGCCGTCGCCATCGCGCGTACCGGCTGGCGGACCGTGGTCAGCGGCGGGTCCGTGAAGGCGATCAGCGGGGAGTCGTCGAAGCCGACCACCGACACGTCCTGCGGCACCCGCAGCCCGCGCTCGCGCGCCGCGCGGATGACGCCGAGCGCCATCGGGTCGCTGCCGCACACGATGCCCGTGCAGCCGCGGTCCAGCAGGGCCATGCCCGCCGCGTGCCCGCCCTCCACCGTGAAGAGCGTGCGCTGGATCAGCCCGTCGGCCTCCGCCGACGGCAGGGCGGTGAGGAAGCCCTGCTCCTTGCGGGCCGACGGCACGTACCGCGTCGGCCCGATCGCGAGTCCGATCCTGTGGTGCCCGAGGTCCTGGAGGTGCCGTACGGCCATGTCGGCCGCCGCACGGTCGTCCGGGGAGATGAAGGGGGCGTTCACCTGCTCGTTGAAGCCGTTGATCAGAACGAACGGCACCCCGCGCGCCGCCAGTCGCTGGTAGCGCGCGGGGTCCGCGTGGGCATCGGCGTGCAGGCCGGACAGGAAGACGATCCCGGTGACCCCGCGCTCCTCCAGCTGTTCCACCAGTTCGTCCTCGGTGGCCCCGCCCGGGGTCTGCGTGCACAGCACCGGCGTGTACCCGTGACCGGCCAGCGCCTGCTCTATGACCTGGGCGAACGCCGGGAAGATCGGGTTGGTGAGCTCCGGGATGAGCAGCCCGACCAGGCCGTTGCTGCGCCGTTTGAGCCGTACGGGACGCTCGTAGCCCAGCAGGTCGAGCGCGGCCAGCACCTTGTGCCGGGTGCCGGCCGCCACGCCCGGTTTGCCGTTGAGCACGCGGCTGACGGTCGCCTCGCTGACCTCGGCCTGCGCGGCGATGTCCGTCAGCCTCAGCGGGGAAGTCACCCCTGCCACCACACCGTGCAGTCCGCCGGAAGGACATCGGGCTCGGCGAGGTCGCCGCTCGTGAGCAGCACCGTGCCCGGCGCGGGCATCCGTACCGGCTCGTCCGTGGTGTTCACGGTGCAGACGAAGTCCCCGCGCCGGAAGACCAGTACGCCGGCCGGGGCGGGCAGCCACTCGACGGCGTCGCCCGCGCCCAGCGCCGGGTGCGCGCGCCGCACCCGCAGAGCGGAGCGGTACAGCTCGAGCGTGGAGTCCGGGTCCCCGGTCTGCGCCTCGACGCTCAGCCCGGCCCATTCCGCGGGCTGCGGCAGCCAGCTGCCGCCCGTGCCGAAGCCGTACGGGGCCTGGTCGCCGCTCCACGGGATCGGTACGCGGCAGCCGTCGCGGAGCCCGTCCTGGCCGTTCGCCTTGAAGAAGGAGGGGTCCTGGCGCACCTCGTCCGGAAGGTCGACGACCTCGGGCAGGCCGAGCTCCTCGCCCTGGTAGACGTACGCCGATCCGGGCAGGGCCAGCATCAGCAGCGCGGCGGCGCGGGCCCGCTCCAGGCTGCCGAAGCGGGTGCGGTGGCGGACCACGTCGTGGTTGGACAGCACCCAGGTGGTGGGGGCTCCGACGGGCCGCATCGAGTCGAGCGACTCGTCGATGGTGGCGCGCAGCGCCTCCGCGTCCCAGCCGGTGTTCAGGTAGTGGAAGTTGAAGGCCTGGTGCAGCTCGTCGGGGCGCAGGTACAGGGCGGTGCGGTCGGCGCTGGGGGTCCAGGCCTCGGCGACGCCGATGCGGTCGCCCGCGTACTCGTCGAGGACCAGGCGCCAGGAGCGGTAGATCTCGTGGACGCCGTCCTGGTCGAAGAAGGGCAGCACCTGGTTGCCGAGCAGCTTGAGCTGCTCGTCGCGGCCGAGGTCGGGCAGGCCGGGGGCCTTGACCAGGCCGTGGGCGACGTCGATGCGGAAGCCGTCGGCGCCGAGGTCGAGCCAGAACCGCAGGATGGAGCGGAACTCGTCCTGTACGGCGGGGTGTTCCCAGTTGAAGTCGGGCTGCTCGGGGGCGAAGAGGTGCAGGTACCACTCGCCGTCCGCGACGCGGGTCCACGCCGGACCGCCGAAGATCGACTCCCAGTCGTTGGGCGGCAGCTCTCCGCAGGCTCCCTGTCCCGGGCGGAAGTGGAAGCGCTCGCGCAGCGGGGTGCCGGGGCCTTCGCGCAGCGCCTGCTTGAACCATTCGTGCTGGTCGGAGCAGTGGTTCGGGACGAGGTCGACGATGATGCGCAGGCCCAGTTCGTGGGCTTCGCGTATCACGGCATCGG
This sequence comes from Streptomyces sp. NPDC097617, assembly GCF_044761485.1. NCBI lineage: Bacteria > Bacillati > Actinomycetota > Actinomycetes > Kitasatosporales > Streptomycetaceae > Streptomyces > Streptomyces sp. NPDC097617. The sequence goes on along the minus strand of NZ_JBIWCL010000001.1, from coordinate 192,970 downwards.
CATCGTGCAGGCTGCCGAACATGGGGTCGATGGCCCGGTAGTCGGCGACGTCGTAGCCGGCGTCGGCCTGCGGGGAGGCGTAGAAGGGGCTGAGCCAGACGGCGTCGACGCCCAGCTCCTTGAGGTAGGGCAGGCGACTGCGGACGCCTTCGAGGTCCCCCATGCCGTCCCCGTTGGAGTCGGCGAAGCTGCGCGGATAGACCTGGTAGATCACCGCTTCTCTCCACCAGCCGGGCTGCGTGCCGGTGGAGGTGGGGAGTGCGTCGGCGAGGTGCTGGGTCATGGTGTCCTTGAAGAGATCGGGCCGGGGGTGAGAGGGGGCAGGCTCGGGTGGTCAGCCCTTGGTGGCGCCTGCCGTCATCCCGGCGACGAGGTGACGCTGGGCGAAGACGAAGAAGATCGCCGCGGGGATGGCGATGAGCACCGAAGCGGCGCTCATGGCTCCCCAGTTGGAGGTGTACTGCGTGACGAAGGTCTGCAGGCCGCCGGCCAGGGTGAGGTTCTCCTCGCCGACCATGAAGGCGGAGGCGTACGCGACCTCGCCCCAGGCGGTGATGAAGGCGTAGAAGCCGGTGACGGCGAGGCCGGGCTTGGCGAGGGGCAGGATCAGCCGCCAGAAGGTGCCGAAGGGGTTGAGCCCGTCGACGCGGCCGGATTCGTCGATCTCCACCGGGATGGTGTCGAAGAAGCCCTTCATCATCCAGGCGCAGAACGGCACGGCGATGGTGAGGTACGTGATGATCAGACCGAGCGGCTGGTTGAGCAGGCCGAGGTCGCCCATCAGGTTGTAGAGCGGCACGATGAGGATCGCCATGGGGAACATCTGCGTGATGAGCAGGGTCCACATCAGCGGCCGCATGCCGGGGAACTTGAAGCGGCTGACCGCGTATCCGGTGGTGGCCGCGATGAAGACACCGAGGACGGTGGTGACGCCGGCGACCAGGACGGAATTGGCGAACCAGCTGAGGAAGTGACTCTGTTCCAGCAGGTACGTGTAGTTGCTGAGGGTCGGTTCCTTGACGAAGTCGGTGGTGATCGCGTGCTTGGCCGGCTTGAGCGAGGTCAGCAGGATCCACAGCACCGGGAAGACGGCGATCACGGATGCCACCACGAGGGTGGCGTGCAGGGCGACGGAGGCGAGCGGGGAACGGCTTCCCCGGGCGCGGGCGGTCGCCTTGCCGGCGGTGGTCGTACGAGCGGTGTCCGCAGTGGACATGGTCACCACACCTCTCCCTGCTTGCGCAGCGAGCGCCGGTAGACCAGCGCGAAGATCATGAGCAGCGCGAGGATCAGTACGCCCCACGTCGCGGAGCCGGCGAAGTCGCGCGGGCTCGTGACGAACGCCTCGCGGAAGGCCTGGGTCACCAGGATCTCCGTGGAGTCGCCCGGTCCGCCCCGCGTGAGCAGGAAGATCACCGGGAACATGTTGAAGGTCCAGATGGTGGAGAGCAGGATCACGGTCATGCTCACCGTGCGCAGCCCGGGCAGGGTGATGTGCCGGAAGCGCTGCCAGGCGCTGGCGCCGTCCATCTCGGCGGCCTCGTAGAGCTCGCCGGGGATCGACTGCAGGCCGCCGAGGAGGGCGACCATCATGAAGGGGACGCCGAGCCAGACGTTGACGGCGACGACCGAGAACTTGGCCCAGGTCGGGTCGTCGAGCCACGGGATCGCGGCGATGCCGCCACCGTCGAGGATCTTGTTCAGGATGCCGTTGTCGCGGTTGAAGAGGAACCGCCACGCGAAGACGGAGACGAAGCCGGGGACGGCCCAGGGCAGGATGAGCGCCATCCGGTAGGCGGCGCGACCCCGGAACTCCCGGTTGAGCATGTTGGCGAGGGCCAGGCCGAGCGTGAAGGTGATGGACACGCACGCGACGGTCCACACCACCGTCCACACCAGTCGCTGCAGGAACACCGGGTCGCTGAGCACGTCCACGTAGTTGTCGAGTCCGACGAACTCGTACGTGGCCTCGATGTGCCGGACGCCGATGGTGCGCGAGACGTTGCGCTCGTTGGCGTCGGTCAGGGACAGGTAGACACCCCGGACCAGCGGCCAGCCGATGATCACGCCGAGGACGAGCACCACCGGGGCGACCATGGCCCAGGCGTACCAGTGCGTGGCGAGGGCGCGCCGGAGTACGGACGCGCCTTTCCCGCCACGGTCAGTGCGGTCGCTGTCAGTCCTGCGGCTCCGGCCGCGGGCGGCGACGTCGGTCTCGACGTCGTCGCCCGCGGCCTTCGCCACCGACTGGCTGGTGTCGGCAGCCATGGTTTCGTTACTTCCAGCCCTTGAGGATCTTGCGGAACTCGACGCCGGCCGCCTTGGCCGCGTCCTCCGGGCTCGACGCCCCGGTGATCGCCTTGGTGTATTCGACCTTCAGCGGCTCGAAGAGGGAGCCGTTCTCCGGGATCCAGGCGCGCTCGACGGCCTTGTCCACGGCCGGCTTGAAGAACTGGACCATCTCGCTGCTCTTGACGTCCGGCTGGTCGTAGGCGGCGGTACGGGTCGGGAGCAGGCTGAGCTCCTTGGCCGACTGCACCTGGACCTCCTGCGAGGTCATGTACTCGACGAAGGCGTGCGCCGCGGCGGTGTTCTTGGAACCGGCGTAGACCGCGAGGTCGTGGCCGCCCTGCGGGGCACCCGCCTTGACGGAGCCGGCCGGGACCGCGGCGATGCCGAGGTTGGCCTTGTCCTTGAACTGGTCGCCGGCGTAGCTGTCGGCCACCGCCCACGGACCGTTGATCATCATGGCCGCCTGGCCGGACTTGAAGGCGGTCTGCATGTTGTTCCAGCCATCGGTGGCGTTGGTGATCGCCGCACCGGAGGTGACCAGGTCACGAGCGGTCTTGAAGGCCTTGACGCCCGCCTCGTTGTCGACGGTGACCGTCTTGCTCTTGGCGTCGACCAGGTCGCCGCCCTCGCCGTAGATGAGGGGGAGGAACCAGTAGGAGTCGTCGCCGCGGAGGTAGAGGCCGGCCTTGCCGGTCTTGTCCTTGATCGCGGCGGCGGCGGTCTTCAGCTCTTCCAGCGTCTTGGGGGGCTGGACGCCGGCGTCGGCGAGCATCTTCTTGTTGTAGAAGAGGCCGAGGGTGTCGATGACCTGCGGAACGGCGTAGGTCTTGCCCTCGTACTTACCGCTGGCCGCGGCCTGCGCCAGGAATTCGGCGTCGACCTTCTTGGCGGTCTCGGCGGGGACCTCGTCGAGGTAGCCCAGCGAGGCGAAGTCCGCGACCCAGCCGACGTCGGCGCGGATCACGTCAGGCGCGTCGGAGCCGCTGCTGAAAGCGTTCTTGACCTTGTTCTGCGCGTCGCCGTACGGGACGTTGACGTACTTGACGTTCACCTTCGGGTGCTTGGCGGTGAACGCCTCGGCGAGCTTCTGGAAGCTTGCCTTCTCCGCGTCGTTCGAGGTGTCCCACCACGTGACCGTGCCGGAAAGCTCGCCGCCCGCCTTGGCCTCGCCGGCCGCGTCCTTGTCGTCCCCACCGCAAGCCGTTGCCGCGAGCGCCAGAGCCGCGACCAGCGCGGTGGCCGCTATGCCACGCCGCATATGAACTCCTTCGATGATCCCGGCCGCGCCCTCGCGGTCCCGAGTTGCCAGGAACGTAACAAGACTGAAAGAGGACCGAAAGACCTTGCGCAAACTTTCTGCAAGCGGAGCCGATCGTTACATCCGTGTGTCCGTACGGTTGCCGCAGCTTGCTGTTAGTTCGAGTCACCTTCGACCGCCCGGGCCCGCAACCAGGGGGCATGTACCCGCGTTGACCCCGATATGACCCACGACTCGACGGCCGTCCAGCTTGCAAGCTCTTCCAGCAACGCGACCGCGAGCGGTGGCGGCTGGTGGCGCGATGCCGTCATCTACCAGGTGTACGTCAGGTCCTTCGCCGACAGTGACGGGGACGGCATCGGCGACCTCCGGGGGGTCCGCTCCCGCCTCCCCCACCTCGCCCGCCTCGGGGTCGACGCCGTGTGGCTCACCCCCTTCTACGTCTCCCCGCAGGCGGACGGCGGCTACGACGTCGCCGACTACCGGGCCGTCGACCCCCTCTTCGGGGACCTCTCCGACGCCGACGAGCTCGTCCGGGCCGCGCACGCGCAGGGGCTGCGGGTCATCGTCGACGTGGTGCCGAACCACACCTCCGAGCAGCACCCGTGGTTCCGCGCCGCTCTCGCCGGGGAGCCGGGAGCCCGCGAGCGCTACCACTTCCGCCCGGGGCGGGGGCCGGACGGCGCGGAGCCCCCGAACGACTGGGAGTCGATCTTCGGCGGTCCGGCCTGGACCCGGGTGGCGGACGGCGCGTGGTACCTGCACCTCTTCGCCCCGGAGCAGCCGGACCTCGACTGGGACCACCCCGAGGTCGCCGCCGAGTTCGCCTCCGTCCTGCGCTTCTGGCTCGACCTCGGCATCGACGGCTTCCGCATCGACGTCGCCCACGGCATGGTCAAGGCCCCGGGCCTCCCGGACATCGGCCGAGGCGCCCAGGCCACCCTGATCGGCACCGAGCCGCTCCCCTTCTTCGACCAGGACGGGGTCCACGAGATCCACCGCTCCTGGCGCCGCCTCCTCGACTCCTACGGGGGCGGGCGGATCGGGGTCGCCGAGGCCTGGGCGCCGACCTCCGAGCGGCTCGCCCTGTACGTGCGCCCCGACGAGCTGCACCAGGCCTTCAACTTCCGCTTCCTCAACTGCCCCTGGGACACCGCCGCGATGCGGACCGTCATCGACGAGTCCCTGGCCGCCACCACCGCCGTCGGCGCCCCGACCACCTGGGTGCTGTCCAACCACGACGTCGTACGCCATGTGACCCGCTACGGCGGCGGGGCCCGCGGCCTGGCCCGCGCCCGGGCGGCCGCGCTGCTGATGCTGGCCCTGCCCGGGTCGGCGTACGTCTACCAGGGCGAGGAGCTCGGCCTCCCCGAGGTGGCGGACCTCCCGGACCGGGTCCGCCAGGACCCCGCCTTCCTGCGGACCGCCGGACAGGACGGGCTGCGCGACGGCTGCCGGGTGCCGCTGCCCTGGTGCGGCGCGGAGCCCCCGTACGGTTTCGGGCCGGCCGGCAGCTGGCTCCCGCAGCCGGCCGGCTGGGGCGACCTCGGCGTCGCCGCCCAGACCGGCGACCCGCACTCGACGCTGGAGCTCTACCGGGCCGCGCTGGAACTGCGCCGGGCGATGCCGGGCCTGGGCGCGCCGGAGGCGGGGACCGTGCCCGCACCGGATGCGGGGCCCGCGGCCGAGGCCCTGCCCGGGGAGTCGTACTCGTGCGGGATGCGCTGGCAGTCCGCCCCCGAGGGCGTGCTCCTCTTCACCCGGCCCGGCTTCGCCTGCACCCTCAACAGCCGCCCCGAGGCGGTGGAACTCCCCGCGCCCGGGCGTCCCGTACTCTCCAGCTCTCCGGTGCAGACGGACGGCCGTACCGTCCGGCTTCCCCCGGATTCGTGCACCTGGTGGTCATGGTGAACGTCCGACCGGTACAGTCCAATCCCGTGACCGCACGGCTAGCCGACATCGCAGCCCAGGCGGGGGTCAGCGAAGCCACAGTCAGCCGCGTGCTCAACGGCAAGCCCGGTGTGGCCGCAGGCACCCGCGAATCCGTGCTGGCCGCCCTGGACGTACTCGGCTACGAGCGGCCCGTGAAGCTGCGGCAGCGCAGTGCGGGGCTCGTCGGTCTGATAACTCCCGAACTGGACAACCCGATCTTCCCGGCGCTCGCCCAGGTCATCGGCCAGGCCCTGACCCGGCAGGGGTACACGCCGGTACTGGCCACGCAGACGCCCGGCGGGTCCACCGAGGACGAGCTGACCGAGATGCTGGTCGACCGCGGGGTCTCCGGGATCATCTTCGTCTCCGGCCTGCACGCCGACACCACGGCCGACATGGGCCGCTACGACCAACTCCGCGGGCAGGGCGTCCCGTACGTCCTGATCAACGGGTTCTCCGACAAGGTGCAGGCCCCCTTCGTCTCCCCCGACGACCGGGCCGCGATGGTCCTCGCCGTCACCCACCTCGCCGCGCTGGGGCACACCCGGATCGGGCTCGCGGTCGGGCCGAAGCGGTTCGTGCCGGTCCTGCGCAAGATCGAGGGCTTCCGGCTCGGTATGAAGGAGCGGCTCGGGCTCGGCGAGGCCGAGATCGAGGAGCTGATCCAGCACTCCCTCTACTCGCTGGAGGGCGGCCAGGCCGCAGCGGCCGCGCTGATCTCGCGGGGCTGCACGGCGGTGGTGTGCGCGAGCGACATGATGGCGCTCGGTGCGATCCGCGCGGCCCGGCAGCAGGGGCGGAAGGTGCCGCAGGACGTGTCGGTGGTCGGCTTCGACGACTCCCCGCTCATAGCGTTCACCGACCCGCCGCTGACCACCATCCGCCAGCCCGTTCAGGCGATGGGGCAGGCGGCCGTCCGCACCCTGCTGGAGGAGATCGGCGGTACGCCGGCCCCGCACAGCGAGTTCGTCTTCCTGCCCGAGCTGGTGGTGCGCGGCTCCACGGCCTCGGGCCCGGGCCAGCGCCGCCGGGACCAGTAGGCAGGACCCGCACGCCGCGGGCACGTGTCCCTGCCGCGGTGCGGCGGGACCGGTCCCGATACTGGGCAGATGCCCATGCCCGGCCGCCTTCGCGACAGGATCCTGCCCGACCACAAGCGACGCTCCCTGGAGGACCTCCAGGAGGATCTCGATCTGTCGTCGGGCGACAGCCGGGCGAAGCAGTCGGCCTTCTGGACCATGCTCACGCTGTCCTCCGTGATCGCCGCGTGCGGGATCCTGACGGACTCCACCGCCACCGTCATCGGCGCGATGATCATCGCACCGCTGTCCACGCCGATCATGGGCATCGCCCTCGGCGCCGTGCAGCGCCGCCGCTCCACGGCCCTGGCCTTCGTGGCGCTCGGTGGCCTGCTGGTGCTCCTGATCGGCGCGGCGGCCTCGCTGGTGGTGCCCGCCTCGTACGACCTGCTGTCGGACAGTCAGATCGCCGGCCGGACCTCCCCCGGGCTGCTCGACCTGATCGCCGCACTGGCCACGGGCTTCGCCGGCGCCGTGGCACTGTCCCGCAAGGACGTCGCCGCGGTCCTGCCGGGGGTCGCGATCGCGATCTCCCTGGTACCACCGCTCGTGGTGACGGGCGTGTGCGCCGGCCAGACGTCGTGGTGGCTCGCTCTGGGCGCGCTGGTGCTCTTCGTTTCCAACCTCCTCGGCATGGTCTTCGCGGGCATGGTGGTCTTCGCCGTCCTCGGCTACACCCGGGCCGGTGGACAGCCCGAGCGGGCCGGGGCGCCCCGGCGCGCCTACATCATGCTCGGCCTGCTGTTCACCGCGGTCATGCTCCCGCTGGGCGCGAACACGGTGACCGCGGTCCTGCTGAACGCGTGGACCGCACGGACCTGGACCGCCGCGGAGCGCTGGCTGTCGGGCAGCCCCGGCGCGGCCGTCACCGGCGTCGACGCCCAGTCCAGGACCTTCTACATCCACGTGCGCAGCCCCGACGACCTCCCTCCGATCGAGAACCTGCTCGCCGACCTCGAGGGACAGCTGCCCGACGGCATCCCCATCGTCGTCGACGCCACCCGGGGCCAGCAGATCGCGGCCGGGAAGGTGGGACAGTAGCCGGGACTCGGGGTTGCCCTCGGTCCCGTGTCGTACCCAAGGCGGACCGGAGGCGCCGAAGACCGTCCCAAGGGATGATCGGAGGCGAGAACGCATCTGGCAGACTCTCTCCCCATGGGTGAATCGAGCGTGAAGACACTGGAAACCCGGACGGATGTCTCACCACCCACCGTGGCCGAGACCGAGACCCGTCCGGGGTCCGAGCGCACCCTGCTCTCCCGGTTGCGTGCCCCTCGACGGCCGCGCATCTGGTTCGAGGTCCTGCTCATCGCGATCAGCTACTGGACGTACTCGCTGATCCGCAACGCGGTGCCCGAGCAGAAGGCGGCCGCCCTCGCCAACGCCGACTGGATCTGGGACGCGGAGCGGACCCTCGGCATCGCCGTCGAGCAGTCGGTCAACCATGCGGTCAACTCCGTGACGTGGCTGATCGTGGGCATGAACTACTACTACGCCACGCTCCACTTCGTCGTGACGATCGGCGTGCTGGTCTGGATCTACCGTTTCCATCCGGGGCGGTACGCCGCCACGCGGATGGTCCTCTTCGCCACCACGGGCGTCGCCCTGGTCGGCTATTTCTGCTACCCGCTCGCGCCGCCCCGGCTGATGAACGGGCAGAACTTCATCGACACCGTGCTGGTCCACCACACCTGGGGCTCGATGGCCTCCGGCAACCTCAAGCAGATGTCGAACCAGTACGCCGCGATGCCGTCCATGCACATAGGGTGGTCGCTCTGGTGCGGCCTGACGATCTTCGCGGTCGCCTCGGCCCCCTGGGCCCGGATCCTGGGCCTGCTCTACCCGACGGCGACCCTCGTCGTCATCGTGGCCACCGCCAACCACTTCTGGCTCGACGCCGTGGGCGGCATGCTCTGCCTGGCCTTCGGGTACACGGTCTCGCGTTCCTGGTACGGCTCCTTCGCGCACCGCCTGCCCCGCCACCCCGAGCACGCGGATCCGCACCCGGCTTCGGAGCTCATCGGCCGCTTCCGGCGCCGGCTCCCGCAGACCCCGCCGCAGCGGTAGGCGCACCGCGCCGGACCGAGATGCCCTGTACCTGCCCGGCTTCCATCGGGCAGGTACAGGGCATCCGGCTTTCCAGCCACCCGGTCAAGCGGCGGCGGGTACGACCGGCTCCTGATCATCGGCTCCAACCTGGGTGGGCCCAAGCACCCCGACTGGTACCACAACCTGCTCGCGCACCCGCTGGTCCGGGTGGAGATCGGTGCCGACTCCTTCGAGGCGGTCGCCGTACCGGCCGAGGGCGCGCACCGGGACCGGCTGTTCGCGCACCTGGTGGCCTCGGCTCCGGGCTACGGCGAGTACCAGGAGAACACCGTCCGCGTCCTGCCCGTGGTGGTCCTCGAGAAGAACGACCCCGCACCGGGCGAGGGCCCGGCCGAGGTGCGGAGCCTGGCCGACCAGGAGGAACCGGCCCGGATGTCCTCGGAGCTGGACGCTCACCTCGACCACGAGGAGGAGTCGCTGCTGCCGCTGCTCCGAGATCCCCTTCCCGCCCCGGCCGCCGGCGGCCTGAGGCGATCGCTCCTCCCGGGCGGGCGGGGGCTACTGCTCCCCGAGGGCCATCCACTTCTCGGGGGTGGCGAGCGGCTCGAAGCCGGATCGGGCGTAGACGGCGTGCGCGTCGGCGGTGGCGAGCATGACCCGGCGCAGGCCGTACGGCTCCAGGTGCGCGCGCACCGCGTCGACGAGGGCCCCGCCGAGCCCCTTGCCGCGGGCGCCCGGATCGACGTAGACGTCACAGAGCCAGGCGAAGGTGGCCCGGTCGGTGACGACCCGGGCGTAGGCGAGCTGGACGCCGGAGGCATGGTCGTAGAGGCCGAAGTTCAAGGAGTGCGCGATGGCGTCCTCCTGCTTCTGCCGATCGCGCCCGAGGGCCCAGTACGCGTCTTCGGACAGCCAGCGGTGGACCAGGGCGACGTCCAGTCGGGAGGCGTCGGTGGAGATCTCGTAACCGTCGGGAAGGTCATGGCTCATCCCGACATCCAAGCAGTGCCCGCTGCCCCGGCGCGGTCCGGGGGAGCGGGCACGCTCGGGTCAGGAGCCCTGGTTCGTCAGGATCGCCGGGTCCGACAGGCCGGCCGCACCGGTTTCGACCTTGCCGGCGAAGCGGCGGGCGAAGTCCGCGAACTCGGAGGCGGTGACCGTCACGTCGTACCAGCGCTTCGTGTTCTTCAGGGACACGGTGTACGTGACGGTGGCGCCCTTGGCGACCGTGAGGCGCTTCGGACCGCCGCCGTACGCGTTGGTGACCGTGAGCGTCGCCGTAGACGCCCCGGCGTTGGTGAGCGTGAGGTCCAGGTTGCCCGTGGTGGCATTGTGCCGGGCGGTGACCTCGGGGCCCGCAGTGGTGCCGGCGTTGCGGAAGCCGCGCAGGAAGCCGTTCGGGCCGTGCACGGTCAGGTCGGTGACACCGGCCGAGTAGCGGGTGTTCCAGGTGTCCGAGATCGACTTGCCGGCCTCGGTGGTGTACGTCCAGGGGGCGTCGGTCCGGTTGGCGGCGGTGATGTAGAACTGCGCGCCCAGGTCCGGGCCGCCGCCGAAGGTCAGCTTGAACTTGCCTTCGCCGGTGAGGGCCGCGCCGTCCACGTACGGGGCGTACTTCAGCGGGCGGGTGAGGCACAGGCCCTTCTCCTGGCGCGGCATGCTCCCCACGGCCGGCGGGGTGGCCCGGAAGTCGGGGTGGCGCTCGCGGTCCTGCGGCTCCCACGAACCGGTGTCGGGCAGCGACACCGTGGCCGTGTCCTGGCGGGCGAAGTCGAAGGCCGAGGTCAGGTCACCGCAGACGGCGCGGCGCCACGGCGAGATGTTGGGCTCGTGCACACCGAAGCGCTTCTCCATGAAGCGGATCACCGAGGTGTGGTCGAAGGTCTCGGAGCAGGAGTAGCCGCCGGTGCTCCACGGCGAGACGACGAGCATCGGGACGCGCGGGCCCAGCCCGTACGGTCCGGCGACGTAGCCCGCCTTGCCGGGGAAGACGTCGAGGGCGGTCGGCGCGGTCGACAGGCCCTGGTTGGCGTCGGCCGGGGCGTACGGCGGGACGACGTGGTCGAAGAAGCCGTCGTTCTCGTCGTAGGTGATGAACAGCGCGGTACGGGCCCACACGTCCGGGTTGGAGGTCAGCGCGTCCAGCACCTGCGCGATGTACCACGCGCCGTAGTTGGAGGGCCAGTTGGAGTGCTCGCTGAACGCCTCGGGGGCCGCGATCCAGGAGACCTCGGGCAGGGTGCCGGCGGCGACGTCGGCGCGCAGCTGCTCGAAGTAGCCCTCGCCGGTCCTGGCGTCGGTTCCGGTGCGGGCCTTGTCGAAGAGCGGGTTGCCGGGCTGGGCGTTGCGGTACTTGTTGAAGTAGAGGAGCGAGTTGTCGCCGTAGTTGCCGCGGTAGGCGTCGTTGATCCAGCCCCAGGATCCGGCGGCGTCGAGGCCGTTGCCGATGTCCTGGTAGACCTTCCAGGAGACGCCGGCCTCCTCCAGCCGCTCGGGGTAGGTGGTCCAGTCGTAACCGGCCTCGGCGTTGTTGAGGACCGGGCCGCCGTTCTTGCCGTCGTTACCGGTGTGGCCCGACCAGAGGTAGTAGCGGTTGGGGTCGGTCGAGCCGATGAAGGAGCAGTGGTAGGCGTCGCAGATGGTGAACGTGTCGGCGAGGGCGTAGTGGAACGGGATGTCCTCGCGCGTCAGGTACGCCATGGTGGCCGGCGTCTTGGCGGGCACCCAGTTGTCGTACTTGCCCTTGTTGAAGGCGCTCTGGCCGCCCGCCCAGTCGTGGTTGAGGCCCTGGAGGAACTCCATGCCGAGGTCGTCGGACGGCGGGCGGAAGGGCAGCGTCTCCTTGCCCGCGTTGTCGGCCTGGTGCCAGACGGACTTGCCGCTGGGCAGGGTCACGGGGCGCGGGTCACCGAAGCCGCGGACGCCGCGCAGCGCGCCGTAGTAGTGGTCGAAGGAACGGTTCTCCTGCATCAGGACCACGACGTGCTCGACATCGGCGATCGTTCCGGTCGTCCCCTGCGCGGGGATGGCGGCGGCGCGCGCGATGCTCTCGTTGAGCAGGCTCAGGGCGGCGGCGCCGCCGGTGAGCTGGAGGAAACGGCGACGGTTGAGTTCTGCCATGGCGAGAGGGACCTCTGCTTCGTTCGCGGGTGCGTGAGCGCTCCAAGAACAACGTGCCCGGCGTACCGGAGAGGGAGCCCGGCATGACGACGACGGGTACGCCAGGCGAACGGCAGTCGGATTCTGCCGGAGTTCGGCCCGGTGTCGCCGGGCGCAAGCGCCCGAGGTCCGTACGCGACGGCCGCCGCGGCCGCGTCAGCGCGAGCGCCCCGGCCGTAGCATCAGCCGCTGCCGGACGGTGGGGACGGGAGCCGGTACGGGTTCCAACGCGGGCGGCGGTACGGGCCCGCCGTCCTCCCCCGCAGCGATCCGCTCCAGGGCGACGGTGAGGGTACGGACATAGACCTCGTCCGCCAGGACCCTTACGCCCACGAAGGGGTGGGTGAGCCGTTCCTCCCGGGCCAGGACCGATCGCAGCCGGGACGCCGCGGCGGCGGCCGGGGCGCCGATCTCCCCGAGACGGTGGACGGCCTCCCGCACCGGCATGGCCGGGTTGCCCGCCCACGCCGGGTCCACCTCCGCCAGCAGTACCGGTACGGCGGGCTCCGGGTCCCCGGTGATCCGCCAGTACGCGTGCGCTGCGGCGACCCGGGTCCACGCGCCGGGCGACTCCATCAGGCCGCGCACGGGGTCCGCGTGCGCCGCCGCCGGCGGACCGAGATCGGCGAGGAAGGGCAGGCCGTGGCTCGCCGTCCCGGACCGCACCGCTGCTCCGCACACGTCGAGCGCGAGGGTGGGCTCGCCGGTGACCCGCCAGTGCGCCCAGGCGGCCCGCCGCGCGATGTGGCGGCCGGGCGGCACGTCGCGACGACCGGTGGCGTACGCGGCCATCCGGTCCGCGGCGACGGCCGCCGGAGGGCCGATCCGGCCGAGGGCGCGCAGGGCGTCGTAGGGGTACGGCGTATCCAGGTACGGGACCACCTCGGGCACGGCGGGCGCGGCGGCCGTCCCCCAGGCGACGAGGGGTTCCAGCATGGGCGAACTCGTGTAGTGGCGCTCGGGCTTGCGCCGCAGGCTGGGCAGCAGCACGGGGAGCAGCTCCGCGGCGGGCAGCGCGGCCAGGATGCGGGCGTGGGGGCGGTCGTAGGAGAGCGGGCGTTCCCGTGCGAGCCGCCGCAGGCCGGGCAGCGCCCGAAGATCGCCCATCCCGGCGAGGGCGAGCGTGAGCGCGTCGACGGGCCCGAGCCCCTTGCCGAGGGAGACGGCAATCCGGTCGGCATGCGCGGAAACGGCAGGGCCGGCCTGGGTCACCGCTAGATCGGCGTCCCTGCCGGCGTGCGTCTCGTCGCAGACGGCTTTCACGACGACCTCCCAGCACCACGGCCGGGGCCGCCGATAGCGGAAGACGGCCTTGGTGGCGGCGGCCAGCCCTATCACGCGGCTGCGTGGGCGACGAAGCCGCTCCAGGCAGCCGGGGTGACGGCAAGCCGGGCGTCGTCGGGACGCTTGGAGTCCCGGACGAGGACGGCGCCGGGGGTCTTGGCGACCTCGATGCAGTTGGGTCCGTCGTTCGTGCTGTAAGTGCTCTTTACCCACGTCAGAGCGGAGAGGCTCTCGCCCGACGGCTTGATGCTCATGTCTCTCCCAATACCTTCTCGATGAACGTCAGCGAAGCACGAGGCGTCAGGGCCTGTGCCCGGATCATGCCATAGCGCATGTCCAGGATCTGGACCTCTTTCGGTTCAGTGATCAAGCGATTGACCAGCTGAACCTCGTTGTGGCCGATGGTCGTTCCGTCCTTGAGACGCATGACTGTGAGGGATCCCGCGAGACCGGCATGGTCCTCGACAGCAGTGGGCATCACCTGGATCTCCACGTTCCGCAGGCTGCCCACCTCCAACAGGTTCTCCAGCTGGCGGCGCAACACCATCTTGCCCCCGATGGGCCTTCGGAGGACAGCCTCTTCCTGCACCACGGTCAGAAGCGGGGCCGGGTGTCGCCGGAGGATGTCGTGGCGCGCCACCCTCGCCATGACCAGACGCTCGGTCGCATCCTCCGAGTAGGCCGGACGCCTCACCGCATAGAGGGCACGGGTGTACTCCTCGGTCTGGAGCAGGCCCGGCACCACACCGTTGTCGTATGACCCGATTTCCACGGCTTGGGCTTCCAACTTGGCCAGATCGCGGACTGTCTTGGGATATCGGGCCCTTTCGATGTCCGCTTTCATCGCGGCGATTTTCCCACCCGCCCCCAGGACCTCGTCCGCCTTGTCCAAGAACTCCGGACGCGGAATACGGGCGCCGCGCTCGATCTTGTAGATCAGGTTCGCTCCGTAACCCATCCGTTCACCGAACTTCGCCCGGTCGAGTCCGGACGCCTCCCGCCACATTTTCAACTGGCGTCCCACCGTGGCGATGACCGCCCCGGATTCGTCCTCAGGGTCGAGTTCCCAGCTCGACTCGTTCGCGCCGTCCGTGCTCACTGCCACCTCCGTTGGACCGGGAGGACACCACGGGACGAGCTTGGACAGCCGTCGTACACAGCGCCCTCAACTCTGTTCAGGTTACGCACGGATGGCCACGCTGAGTCACGTGAATCAGGAAATCTGCCTCGTCGCCACGCTCCCTTCCACCCCGCGCGGAGCACGCGCCGCCCGCGCACTGGCGGTCGCCCAACTTACGGAACACAAACTTCCGTTCGAGGATGCGGCGCAGGTCGTCGCCGAGCTCGCCGCCAACGCCGTGACGCACGGGAGAGTACGCGGGCGGGACTTCCGGCTGGCGTTGAGCATCACACCCGGGCCTACGCTCCGTGTCGAGGTGTCGGACACCCGGCGGGAGTTCGGGCCTCCAGCGGTGGCCGAAGTGCCGGAGCTCGGGGCGGAGTCGGGGCGGGGGCTGGCCCTGGTGTCCGCGCTCGCCACGCGCTGGGGGACGGATCACGGGCCCGCGCCACTGAAAACCGTATGGGCGGAAATGGATTTGGGGAGTCCGATTTCACCGGATCGAGGTTTCCACGACCCGGTGGGGCGATGACCGGTTCCGCACGACATGTAAAGACAGATAACCGGGGGAAATAACCTCTCCACACCTCCCCCTCCCCTCTCACCCGGTCGGGTGAATCACCCCAACCCGGCTGGCACATATGAGAATTCACCGGGCAGTCTGACTCCCGACAACCCCATAAAACGCGTTCGGCCCTCGCACGGGACTGGCATCCCGCCGAGGGCCTGACCAAAGAGAAGGACCCTACCCTTCCATGGCTGATCAGCAGCCTAGCGCGCCCACACGCGCCTCGTCGGGCATCCGACACATCAACCACGACCACCACCGCGGCTACGTCAAGATCGGCAACCACCTCGCCCAGCACCGCGAGCTGAGCCTGACGGCGATCGGCCTGGCCACGCACATCCAGTCCCTCCCGCCGGGCAGCAAGGTCACCATCAAGGCCCTGGCCGGGCGTTTCCCGGAGGGTGAGGTCCGTATCGCCGCCGCCCTGCGCGAGCTGGAGGCGCACGGCTACCTGGCCCGCATCCGGGAGCGGCTCCCGAACGGGTGCGTCGTGACCTGCACGGTCTCGTACAACAACCCGCCCGCGAGGTCGGCGGAGGCGCACCGCGAGCGGCGCGGGCCTGCACCGACCCCCGCGCCCGGCCCGGACGCCGATCCCGAACCGGAGCCCACCCCCGAACCCACCCCGGAAGAGGTCCCGGAGGAGGCGGTCCCGGAAGTTGAGCTCCAGGCAAGGCAGCTGCCGGCCCGGCTGCGGCTGCGCGATCCCCGGTTGGTGCTGTCCCAGCGCGACACGGTGAGGCTGGCACCCGCGGCGGCGCTCTGGCTGGAGCGCGGACTGCCCCCGGCGGCCGTCACCGCCGCGCTCACGCGCGCGCTGCCGTCGGCCGCGATCCACTCCCCGGCGGCCCTGCTCGCGCACCGCCTGCGGGAACAGCTCCCGCCCCGGCTCCCGGACCCCTGGGGGGCGCACCCCGTGCTCCCGGACCGCCCGGTCCACCCCCTCCGCTCGTGCGAGGACTGCGACCGGGCCTTCCGCTCCCCCACCCCCGGCCGCTGCCGGAGCTGCAGCCCACCACCCGCCGCGGCGACAGCCGCGTAGAGCGTTCCGCCCCGCACGTCCGCCCCGATGTCGCACGCCGAGGCGCCCGGTCGTGGGCAGGCGCCCCCGGTCGTACGGTGGAAGAAGGCGCGCGTCCCCGCAGCAGCCTGCGGCGCGGTGCACGTCCCTCCACAGGCCGCGCAGCACCCCGTGGCCGCCCCGGGCGGCCGCCCCGCAAGCCGGGTGCCGTGGGCGGCTCCCCCACGACCCCCGACGAGGGGAAAACTCTCATGCGTACCAAGAACAACCGGATCCGCCGCGTGTGCACCGCCGCCTGTACCGTCCCCCTGCTCGTGCTCGGCGGCGCGGTCACCGCGATCGCCGCCCCGGCGGCAGCCACGACGTCGGCGACCATGACCCGCAGCGTGCAGCAGTCCTCGCCGGACGAGATTCTCTCACTGGTCAACGCCGAACGTGCCAAGGCCGGTTGCGAGGCCCTGACCGTGGATCCCCGGCTCGCGGCGGCCGCCCAGGCCCACGCCGACGACATGGCGGCGAACGGGCTGAACGCGCACACCGGCTCGGACGGGTCCAGCTACACGGCCCGGATGGAGAAGGCCGGCTACTCGCCCGCAGGCCCCTCCTCGGAGAACGTCTCCGGACCGGGCCACGACTCCTCCAAGTCCCACGTGGACGGCTGGATGGCCAGCGACAGGGGCCACCGGGACGCCATGTTGAACTGCACGTACAAGCAGACCGGGGTCGGTACCAGCGGCCAGTACGCCGTTCAGCTCTTCGCCGTCCAGTCCAGGTAGCCGTCCGGAGGGCAGGTACGTCCCCATGTACACATCGACCCGTATCGCCGGTGTCCTCACCGGCCTGACCCTCGCCCTCGGCGGCGTCGCCCTCGTCGCCCCCGTCGCCCACGCGGACATCCCCGCCTGCACGAACATGGCCGCTCAGGCGGGCGCCGAGGTGACCGACGCCGTCACCGCATCCTGTCGCAGTGGCGTGAGTGGCGATCTCCAGGGCTGTGTCAGCGGCCTGACCGGGGCCGGAGTACCGGGCGGCGCCGCGAACGGCGCCTGCCGGATGGCGGCCCAGGAACCGCGGTAGTCCCGCGGGATCAAGGACAGCGCCCCCCTTTCCTCTCCGTACGCCGGCGTGCCGCGCGGGCGCCCCGAGGGGAAAGGGGGCGCTTCGCGCTGTCCCGACCTGCCGGCCTGCCGGCCCTGGCACCCCTGGCCACCCCGGCGGGAAACAGTGATATGCGTCACGGTCCGCACGTCGGCGCAGGGCATTCTTGACGGAGCGTTAACCCGCCGACATTTCGATATTTGTCCCTTTTGGAATTGACATTCCCCTCTACGCCGGAAACGGAATCCGCAGTACCGGTGAGCCTGCCCCCGACCGGCCAGGTCACAGCCATTTCTGATCACCCTTCAGATGGTTGCGGGAGTGACCAAATCGTGATGATGCACGATCACGGTCCCGTTTCAAGCCGTGCGCCGACCGCCCCGGGCTTGTGATCAGCGGAAACTTGCCAGGCCATTCACACGCTTTTAAGAATGGCGGCCTCTTCGGCGCCCTGCGATTCCGGCGCCGGAAGCTTCGCGATCACTGAATGAGGTCAGGCATGCAGAAGCATCGGAAGAAGTCGTCCTACAAGAAAATAGCCATCGGCGTCGGCGCGCTCGCCATCGTGGGTGTTCCCACCGCCGCCATGGCCTGCTTCGACACGCAGGACAGCGGCAACAGCCGGACGCGGACCGCGAGCCACCAGCAGCAGCGCCCGTGGCAGTACACGCCCTCGGCCGCTCCGAGCACCCCGGCGCCCGTGGACGCCCCGCTCCCGGCCGCGTCGCCGAGCAGCAGCCCCGCCGAGGCCTCCCCGAGCAGCCCGGCGCCCGCGCAGCCGGACGTACAGACCTCCCCGCCCGCGCAGCCCGAGCCCGCGAAGCCGCCGGTCGCCACCAAGAAGCCGCAGGCGCCCCAGCCCTCGAAGCCGGCCGCCCCGCCGGCCTCCGGCGACGTCGCCGCGGTCCTCGCGCTCGTCAACCAGGAGCGCGCCGCCGCCGGATGCCCGGCCGTCTCCCTCAACGCGAAGCTCACGAAGGCCGCGCAGGACCACAGCGCCGACATGGCCTCGCACAGCAACATGTCCCACACCGGCTCCGACGGCTCGGACCCGGGCGCGCGCATCACCCGCGCCGGGTACACGTGGCGTACCTACGGCGAGAACGTCGCCTACGGCTACAGCACTCCCGAGAAGGTCATGGAGGGCTGGATGAACAGCCAGGGCCACCGGGAGAACATCCTGAACTGCGCGTTCAAGGAGATCGGTATCGGCTTGGCGCAGCCCGGCAGCTACTGGACGCAGGACTTCGGCACGGCGCGCTGACGCACCGGCGCCGCACGACCGCTCAGCCTCACCACCGCTCGGCCGGACGGCGAACAGCCGTCCGGCCGAAGGCCGTTCAGCCTCCGTAGAACAGTTCCTCCACCACCGCCCGGGCACGGCGGGTGATGCGACGGTAGTCGTCCAGCATCTCCCCGACCGTGCCCTCGGCGTATCCGAGGTAGCGGCCCACGGCCGCCAGCTCCCGGGCCTCGGTCGGGAAGGTGTCCCCGGCGCGGCCGCGTACGAGCATCACGGCGTTGCGGACCCGGGTCGCCAGTACCCAGGCCTCGTCCAGGATCTGCGCCTCCTCGGTCGGGATCAGCCCGGCCGCGTGGGCGGCCGCGAGGGCCTCGCGGGTGCGGGTGGTGCGCAGGCCCGGTTCGGCCCAGGCGTGCCGCATCTGGATCAGCTGGACGGTCCACTCGACGTCGCTGAGGCCGCCGCGGCCGAGCTTGGTGTGCAGGGTCGGGTCGGCGCCGCGCGGCAGCCGCTCCGACTCCATACGGGCCTTGAGCCGGCGGATCTCCCGTGCGGCGTCCTCGCCGAGCCCCTCCGCCGGGTAGCGCAGCGGATCGATCAGCTCGATGAACCGGGCCCCTAGCTCGGCGTCGCCCGCCACCGGTTCGGCGCGCAGCAGCGCCTGGCTCTCCCAGGTCAGGGACCAGCGCCGGTAATAGGCGGCGTAGGAGGAGAGCGTGCGCACCAGCGGGCCGGAGCGTCCTTCGGGGCGCAGGTCGGCGTCGATGAGCAGCGGCGGGTCGGTGGTGGGCAGCTGGAGCAGCCTGCGCATTTCGGCGATGACGTTCTGGGCGGCCTTGGCGGCCTCCTGTTCGTCGACGCCCTCGCGGGGTTCGTGGACGAAGAGCACGTCGGCGTCGGAGCCGTAGCCGAGTTCGTGCCCGCCGAAGCGGCCGACGCCGATGACGGCGAAGCGGGTGGGCAGCGTGTCGCCGTAGTGGCTGTGGACGGCGGCGCGCAGGGCCCCGGCGACGGTGGCGGCGGTGAGGTCGGAGACGGCCCCGCCGACCCGGTCGACCAGGGCTCCGTGGTCCTCCTCGGCCGGGTTGTCCTCCGTACCGTACGAGCCGATGATGTCGGCCGCGGTGGTCCGGAACAGCTCGCGGCGGCGCACGCCGCGGGCGGCGGCGACGGCGGCCTCGGGGTTCTCGGCGCGTCCCACGGCGGCGAGCACCTCCTGCTGGAGGGCCTCGTTCGTACGGGGCTGCAGGCCTTCGGGGTCGCCGAGCAGGGCCACCGCCTCGGGGGCGCGCATCAGCAGGTCGGGGGCGAGCCGCCCGGCGGACAGTACACGGGCGAGGTTCTCGGCGGCGGCGCCCTCGTCGCGCAGCAGCCGCAGGTACCAGGGGGTCTTGCCGAGGGCGTCGGAGACCTTGCGGAAGTTCAGCAGGCCGGCGTCCGGGTCGGCGGAGTCGGCGAACCAGCCGAGCATCACCGGCAGCAGGGTGCGCTGGATGGCGGCCTTTCGGGTGACGCCGGAGGCGAGCGCTTCGAGATGGCGCAGGGCCGCGGCCGGGTCGGCGTAGCCGAGGGCTTCCAGGCGCTGGCCGGCGGCGCGCGGGGAGAGCCGGGTCTCGCCCGGGGTGAGCTGGGCGACGGCGTCGAGCAGCGGCCGGTAGAAGAGCTTCTCGTGCAGCCGCCGGACCACGGAGGCGTGCCGGCGCCAGGCCTTGTTGAGCTCGGCGACGGGTTCGGTGCGCAGGCCCATGGAGCGGCCCAGGCGCCGCAGGTCGTTCTCGTCCTCGGGGACGAGGTGGGTGCGGCGCAGCCGGTAGAGCTGGATGCGGTGCTCCATGGCACGCAGGAAGCGGTACGCGTCGTGCAGTTGGGCGGCGTCGGCGCGGCCGACGTAGCCGCCGGCGGCGAGGGCGTGCAGGGCGTCGAGGGTGCTGCCGGAGTGCAGGGTGGCGTCGCTGCGGCCGTGCACGAGCTGGAGCAGCTGGACGGCGAACTCGACGTCGCGCAGGCCGCCGGGGCCGAGTTTCAGCTCGCGGTGGACCTGGGCGGCGGGGATGTTGTCGACGACGCGGCGGCGCATCTTCTGGACGTCGGCGACGAAGTTCTCGCGTTCGGCGGCCTGCCAGACCAGCGGGCTTATGGCGTCGATGTACTCGGCGCCCAGGGCCGCGTCCCCGGCCACGGCGCGGGCCTTGAGGAGGGCCTGGAACTCCCAGGTCTTGGCCCAGCGCTGGTAGTAGGCGAGGTGGGAGGCGAGGGTGCGGACGAGGGGTCCGTTGCGGCCCTCGGGGCGGAGGTTGGCGTCGACGGGCCAGATGGTGCCCTCGACGGTGGTCTCCGAGCAGATCCGCATGAGGTGCGAGGCGAGGCGGGTGGCGGCCTGGAGGGCCTTGCCCTCGTCGGCGCCGGGGGCCGCGTCGCCGACGAAGATGACGTCGACGTCGGAGACGTAGTTCAGCTCGTTGCCGCCGCACTTGCCCATCGCGATGACGCCGAGCCGGCACAGGGCCGCGTCCTCGGGGGCGGCGGCCGTGGCGATCCGCAGGGCCGCGCGGAGGGTGGCGGTGGCCAGGTCGGCGAGCTCGGCGGCGGTCTGGGCAACGTCGATGGTGGCGCAGACGTCGCGGGCGGCGATGGAGATCAGGCAGCGGCGGTAGGAGACGCGCAGGGCGACGGGGTCGTGGGCGTCGGCGAGCCCGCGCTCGAACTCGGGGAGTCCGGGGTGCAGGTCGGCGGCCTCGTAGGTGACGAGGCCGAGCCAGTCGCGGGGGTGGCGGGCGAGGTGGTCGCCGAGGGCCTCGGAGGCGCCCAGCACGCCGAGCAGCCGGTCGCGCAGCGGCTTCGCGCTGACGAGGGTGTCGAGGAGTCCGGGCAGCTCGCCGTCCGGCTGGGCCTCGGCGAGCCGGACGAGCCCGAGGAGGGCGAGGTCGGGGTCGGCGGTCGCGCCGAGGGCGTCGAGCAGCACGGGGTCGGTGCGTACGGCCGCCAGCGCGTCGGCCTCGAGCAGCCGGGCGGCCGCGGAGGGGTCGGTGAAGCCGCTGCGGAGCAGCCGGATGAAAGTGCTGCTCCTGCGTCCCGGGACCGTCATCCCGCCGCCTCCCGCGGTTGTCGCTGCCACTGCCCTGGCGTGCTCTTCTCCTGAGCCTAGGCCCTGGAACCGGTCGGCGGAGTCCCGGCCCGGCCGCGGCGCAGCTCAGGGCGTGTCCTGAGCAGGTGTTCGACTCGGGGCACGTACGATGCCAGGGGTTATCGGTTTATCAGAATATTTATCGTGTGATGGAGGAACCTCCTCGCCGATCGGGTCCGGGGGGAGCCACATGTCCGACTCCTGGCAGGGGCCCGGGGCCTGGGACCAGCAGAGTCCGGGGGGTTATGCGGGTCCGGGGGGCCCTGCGGGTCATGCGGGTCCGGCGTCGGAGGCCGCGCGGGAGCAGACGTACCAGGGCCATGCGCAGCAGCAGCACGCGTACCCACCCCAGCAGGTCTACCAGCCCCAGCAGCCGCAGCAGGCCTACCCACCCCGTGAGGCCCATCACCCTCAGCAGGCCTACGGGGCCCAGCCGGCTCAACCGGCCCCTCAGGCGCCGCCGTCGCAGTCCGGGTGCGCCGACCCGGCCCCGGCCGGAGGTGGGCGGGGTTCCGCGCAGCGAACCCGCCGTACCGTGACGCGCCGCGCGGCACACCGCCGGGCCGGCCTCGTCAAGGTCGTCGCCTTCTGCGCGGCCACCGCCGCCGGCAGCATGCTCCTGCTCCGGGGCAACGAGGCCCTCGACCGCCTCGGCTCCCCCACCGTCCCCGACAGAGCGGCCGCCGCCCCGGCCGCCGTCGTCGACGCACCCGACCCCGGCCGGGTGTTCCAGGTCATCGCCCACCCCGACGACGACCTCTACTTCATGAACCCGGACCTGCGGTACTCCATATCCGCCGGCCACACCGTCACCTCCGTCTACCTGACCGCGGGAGAGGCCGACGGCATCAACGCCACCGCGGGCAAAGCGGCCACCACCCGCCCGAACAAGCCCGCCTACGCCGAGGCCCGCCAGAACGGCATCCGCGCCGCCTACGCCAAGATGGCCACCGGCAACCCCGGCAGCGTCTGGCAGCGCACCGTCGTCCCGACCAAGGGCGGCGGCCACGCCGAGGTCGACGTGCTCGTCGCCGAACCCCAGGTCAACCTCGTCTGGCTGCAACTGCGCGAGGCCGGCACCGTCTACGACGACGCCCCGGACAGCCTGCACGGCCTGTGGGACGGCCGGGTTCCCCGCCTGGAGTCGATGCTCGCCTCCGGCACCCCCGCCAAGCAGAGGTTCTCGTACTCCAAGGACCAGGTCGTCCAGACCCTCGTCGGCGTCCTGGAGCAGTACCGGCCGACCATGATCCGCTTCCAGGACCCGACCCCGGGCCGCTTCCCCGACACCAAGCGGTACACGGACCACCAGGACCACTTCTACGGCGCCCGGTTCGTACAACTGGCCACCGCCGCCTACGCCCATGAGGTCAAGGACCGCCCGCACTTCGCCGTGCAGAACTACGTCGGCTACTTCAACGGCTCCCTCCCCAGCGCGCTGGCCCCGGACGAGGCGAAGGAGAAGCTCGACATCCTGGGCACCTACGCCTGGCTCGACGGGCAGAACCACTGCAAGAGCGACGCCGGCTGCGGCGACCTCAAGGTCTCCGGCCAACCCGGCGGCAACCGGTGGTCGGACTCCATCAACTACGCCCGCGGCACCAGTACCAGCTGGCTGGCCTCCGACAAGGACCTCGGCCTGTGGGCCTTCGAGGTGCTCGACGGCCAGGTGGCGCTCTGGCACCGGCCCGGTCTCGTCGGCCGGTGGACCGGACCGGACCTGATCCCCGGCACGGGCATGGACCCGGGCGTGAGCACCGTGACCCTGCCGGACGGCCGAATAGCCGCCTTCGGCACCCGTACCTCCTTCGGCGCGAAGCCCGCCGAGTACCGGCGCGAGGTCGTCCACGCGGTCCAGAAGCGCCCGGGGGCCGCGGAGTTCACGCCGTGGCAGTCGCTCGGCACCCCCGAGACGGCGGACGAGGCCTGGACCTCCGACATCAGCGCGCCGGCCGTCTCGGTCGACGGCGCCGGGCAGTTGGCGGCGTACGTCCGCGACGGCGCGTACACCCTGCGCGGCCGGGTTCAGCACGCGGACGGCAGCTGGGGCCCGTGGGAGAAGTACGGCGGCTCCGACCTGCACGGCAGTCCGGTCACCGCCACCGACGGCGCCGGGCGGCGCATGGTGTTCGCCGCCACCTCCAAGTCGGTGGTGAGCTGGGCGCAGCCGGAGCCGGGAGCCCCGCTGGGCCGGGCCACGGCCACCGGCCTACCGGACACCACGCTCCCGCTGACCGCGCAGGGCCGCGAGGGCGGGGTGCGGCTGTGGTTCCGCAAGCCCGGCTCGGGCAATGTCCGTACCGCGCTGGTCACGGGCGAGGGCGGGTTGAAGGTGAGCCAGATGACCGACCTCGGCGGTCTCCAGGGCTTCGGCGCGGTGACGGCGAGCGGGCACCTGCTGGCGGGCCGCGCGGCGGGTGGGCAGCTGGGCTCGGAGGCCGGGTCGGGGCGGCCGTGGGAGCGGTCCCCGCTGATGTTCGTCGGGGCGCCCTCCTCGACGATGACCGGCCGGAGCATGGTCAGCCTGGCGGTGCTGGGCCTCGACGCACGGCTGTACGTGACCTCGTCGGCCGATGTTCCGAACGCGTACCTGGCGCCGTGGCAGCCGGTGGGCCCGCGCAACACGGCTCCGTAGGACGGCCGGCGCCGGAAGGAGACGGGCGAAGAGGGCCGGAGGGGGCGGAGGGGGGCCGGAGACGGGCGGAGGGGGGCCGGAGACGGGCAGAGGGGGGCCGGAGACGGGCAGAGGGACGACCGGCCTCCGCTTTCTCTTCTCCGGATATCGCGAGTTGCGGGCGAAACGGGTGAACCAAGTCGGCCGATTCTGCCTCTCTCTGACTGCCCAATGATTTTCTCCCGCCCGGAACGAACCAAGGCGTGACCCGATGCCGTTGCCCGTGACCCGTCGCCGCTTCGCGGTCCTGCTCACCGTGCTGACAGCCGGCGCCACCGGTGTGCTCTCCGTCGCCACCGGCCAGCAGACCGCCGCCGAAGGCACCCTGGAGAAGAGCCGGGCCGCGGCCCTCCCCGCGAGCGTCACCTCCGGGTCGGTCGTCCAGGTCGTGGCCCATCCCGACGACGACCTGTTCTTCATGAACCCGGACCTCAGCCGTTCCCTGCTGTCCGGCACCCAGGTCACCACCGCATACCTCACCTCCGGCGAGTCCGACGGCCGCAACGAGGCCCACGGCGGCGGCGCCAACGACCCCGAACAGCCCGCCGACCACGCCCACTACGCGGAGGCCCGGCAGAACGGCATCCGGTCCGCGTACGCGCAGATGGCCACCGGGGACCGCACCAGCGCCTGGAAGCGCACGGTCATGGCCACCGCCGGGGGCGGCCGGGCCGAGCTCGACGTCCTCATAGCGAAGCCGCAGGTCAACCTGGTGTGGCTGATGCTGCGGGAGGCCCGCAGCACCGGCGGCGACACCCCCGAGAGCCTGCGCGGCCTCTGGAACGGCCGGATACCGGCGCTGGCCTCCCAGCTGACCTCCGGCACCCCCGTCAAGCAGCCGTACACGTACACGAAGGACCAGCTGGTCCAGGCGATAGCCGGGGTCCTCGAGCGCTACCGGCCGACGACGATACGGATGCAGGACCCGACGCCCAACCGGTACGGCGAGAACGGCCGTTACACCGACCACCAGGACCACATGTACGGCGCCCGCTTCGTACAGGCCGCCACCGCCGCCTACGCCGACCGGGTCCAGAACCGCCCGCACTTCACGGTCCAGAACTACCTCGGCTACCACAACAGCACCCTCCCGCACTCGCTGGACCCGCAGACCGCCGAGACGAAGACCGGCTTCCTGCGGACCTACGCCTGGCAGGACCACCAGGACTACTGCGGCAGCCCGTCGGGATGCGGCGACCGCAAGGTCGCGGGGAACCCGACCGGGCGCAACTGGGCCCAGTCGCTGCGCTACTCCCGCGCCGACAGCACCTCCTGGATGACGGAGGGAACGCCCGGCCGCCTGTGGGCCTTCGCCACGCTGGACGGCCGGAGCGCGTACTGGACGCGCAACCCCGGCGGCGACTGGGCGGGCCCGAACCTCCTCCCGGGCACGGGCATCGACCCCGGGGCCACCGCGGCCCGCCTCCCCGACGGCCGCGTCGCCGTCCTCGCCACCCGCACCACCCTCGGCTCCGCGGCCGCGGAGTACCGGCGCGAGGTCGTGTACGCCGTCCAGTCCGCGCCCGACGGCCCGTTCGGCCCGTGGCAGTCACTCGGCACCCCGGAGCGCAGCGACGACGAGGGCACCTCGGCGATCAGCTCCCCCGCGGCGGCCGTGGACGCGCGGGGCCTGCTGACCGTCTACCTCCGGGACTCGCGCCGCACCCTGCGCGCCAGCACCCAGCGGCAGGACGGCAGCTTCTCCGCGTGGGACCGCCTCGGCGGCGAGGACCTGCAGGGCGACCCGGTCACCGCGCTCGACTCGGCCGGGCGGCGCCACGTGTACGCCACGACCACCGCCTCCGTCCTGGCCTGGACCCAGCACGCCCCGGACGCCCCCCTGCTCGGCCCGGCCCCCACGGGCCTGCCCGCCACCACGGTCCCCCTCTCGGCCTCCCCGGACGGCGCGGGCGTCCGCCTCTTCTTCCGCCGCCCCGACTCGGGGGTCGTGCGCACCGCCCTGGTCACGGCGGCCCCGACGGCCCGGCCCCAGGTCTCCAGCGTCACGGAGGCGGGCGGCCGCGCGGGCTACGGCGCGGTCGGCGCCGCGGGCCGCCTGCTGGTGGGCCGCGCGGACAGCGGCACGATCAGCACCACGGGCCTGGGCGGCCCCCCGGCCTGGTCGGAATCCCGCATGCTCTTCGCGGGCGCCCCCTCGGCCGTCCTCGAACCCTCGGGCACCACAACGGCCGTCCTCGGCCTGGACGCCGAACTCCACACCACAACCACCCCCACCACCCCAACCCGCCCCACCTGGCACCACGCGGTCCACTGACGGCCGGCGCCTGCGCCCAAGGCTCCTACGGCCGCCTGGCCGTCTCACGCGGATCACTGCCCGAGACCAGCTCGACGAACCGCCGGACCACTTCCCCGGCGGGTTCGTCACCCGCCACGGGCAGGTCGTGGACGAAGCTGTTCCCGACCGACTGAGAGTCCCCGCGATGGCTGAAATACACCTCGACCCGCGCAGAGCCGGCGCGCTGCGGCCGGATGCTCACGACGTCACAGTCCCAGCACTCGAAGCAGTCGGCTTCGGCGAGCTCAAGGGTCAGCAACCGGGCGATGCTGTCCACCGGCTCCTCCCAACTGACATCCACCGCAGCACGCGCCAGCTCGGCGACGTACTGAGCCGCGTCGAAGTGGACGTCGGCGGGGAGCGGAACCCGAATGTCGTCCGTGTTCTTCCAGTCGGTCCACACCACCCGGTCGCCCCGCCGCTGGATGGTGACGAAGACGCCTCCGCAACAGTCGGTGACGCAGTCGTTGCTCGACAGCTCGACCCTGCGCGATCCGTCCGACGCCGCCAACGGCCCCTCCTCAGCCGGGCCGAACAAGTGCCGCCGGGAGCAGCTGGACACACCCTCGGGGTGAATCTCCTCCAGTACGTCCCGCCCGTCGATCAACGGCCGTACTTCCGCTCACTGGTCGATGATCGCGGCAGGATGCGGCAGGACGAACCTCAGATCGAGGACGCTCACGCGTGTGGGGTCTTCCATGCGGCCATGCTGGCCGACGACGGAGTGTTCGGCCAATCGGTTCAGGGGGTGGCGGGTATCGGGAAACCGTCGAAGCCGTCTTCGGTCTGGTAGACCAGGGCGATCCTCTGGGCGGCAAGCAGGTCCTTCACGTCAGGCGTCGGCTCGCTGGGCAGGAGCACCGCGACGCGGAGCTTTTCGACGTCGTGAAGGTGCCGGCGGTAGTCCGCCAGCTGCCCGATCGCCATCCGCACATTGTTGCGGGTGGTCTGCCCCTTGGCCTCGTACAGGACGTGGTCGGTCTCGTCGTAGACGTCGGGCGTGAGGGCGCCCGGCTCTCCCTCGATGGTGATCTGGAAGCTCTTGAAGGAGTGACCGGCCTCTTCAAGGCAGGACTCGAAGGCCTTTACCAGCTGGCCCTCACGACGACGCACCTTGCGCGTGCCGCCCCTGATGTTCGCGGTCGTCTCCGGCGTGCTGTGCTGTTCGGTCTTCTTGCCCTTCGTCCCGGGCTGAGCGGGCAGCTTCGCGAGTTTCTGCTCCAGAGACAGCTCGATGACTGTGGAGTGAGCAGCAGGCTTGAGCGCATCCTGCTCGAACAGCAACAGCTCCGCACCTTCGGCGGGGCGAAGTCTGAAGACGATGATGCGACGCGACGCGCCGTCCCCCACCGGGCTCCACCGCACTTCGTAGGGCTCGATCGGGTCGAGAACCACCTGCCCGATGTAGCGCTGCCGGACTTCCTTCTTGCCTGGCACTCTGCTGTCGGCAACGAACAGGTGCACTTCCTGCCCGTTCGCCGCCGTGTCGAGCAAGGTCTTGTTCCCGCGGACGAACTCCTGGTCCCCCGCTCCGCCGGCCCCGGTGTAGAGGTAGAGGGTTCCGAATTCGTCGTCCTCGGCCTGGCCGTCGAAGGTGTACCCGAACTTCTCCCCGACCGCCGGGTCGGAGTAGACGAAGACCATGCTCGACTTCTTGGCCGGGACGATACCCCCGCTGTATTTCGAACCGCCGTACGCCTCCACGAGCTTCTCACGTGTCGTGATCATGCCCGGGACGAGATCAAGAGTGGTCATGCCGCGAACATAGCCGGCCTCTCGGACGGCCGCCTGCCCTTTCCGGCGCGCGTGCAGTCAACGCTTACGCCCAACGGCAGTTGACCCATGCCCCGCTGTCAGTGCCATGTCGTATGTTACGTAGCGGTGCTGCTGACAAGTGGGGGATGCGTGACCAGTCCAATCCTGTCCGACTCGGAATCCGTCAAGAAGGCACTCGAGGAGTACCGTGACAACGGGCGAACCTCCTTCCTGGACGACCACGGCTTCAGCGAAGCGAGCCGGTACTTCTTGCAGTTCGACGGCGCACTCTACGACGCCAAGGCCGTCGCGAACGTCGCGTACCGCTATCAGCACGGGGCACGCGCCGACCACACCATCAGCGGCGGGCAGCTGCACAGCAATCGGCTGCTGGAGCGGCTCGGTTTCTCCATCGTGGACAGCCTCCCCGCTACGGTCGACGGGGAGCTGACATGGCGCCTGGCGATCTGGGACCACCTGCAATCCTCTTACGACCTGGGGCGGTTGCCTCCGCAGGTATTGAGGGACTTCGGCGCCTACGGAGGCGGCCAAGGTATCTGGGTCGATTCTCGACGCACATCGCTCCTTCGTGAGGGTGGCATCACGGTGGGGGTGTTGCACTCGGGCGCCCACTATCCGGATGACCTCGGGGAACACTCCGTTCTGTATCACTACCCGAACACCGGCCGACAGCCCGGCCGGGACGCGTCGGAGATCGACGCGACCAAGACGGCTGCCGACCTCAAACTCCCGGTCTTCGTCATTGCCAAGCCGACCCCGAGTTCACCGGTCCGGGCCGTCCGACTCGCCTGGGTGGAAGGCTGGGAGGACCGCAGCGAGCAGTTCCTCATCACATACGGGGAGGAGGCCCCTCGGACGGTTCTGCAGCGTGACGATTCCGACGAGGAAACGTTTCAGCTGGCAGGCAACCGCCGAGGTCGGCGACAGCGGAATGTCCAGGACCGCCCCGACCAAGCTCGATTCAAGTTGCGGGTCTTCCAGCGATACGGGCCCCGCTGCCCGCTGACGGGCGTCGCAGTACCGCAGATGATCGAGGCCGCGCACCTCCGCCCGGTACCGGAGGACGGTTCGGACGATCCTCGAAATGGGCTCCCTCTCAACGCCGGGCTCCACCGAGCCTTCGACGCCCACCTGTTCGCCATCCACCCCGACACTCTGGAAGTCGTGACCCGTCCCGGGGGGCCCTCGATCGAGGATCTGCACATCGCAACGCCTCACCTGCGAGACCTCGCGCGTCAGCCCCACAGGGAGGCGCTTGCCTGGAGGTACGAAAAGTGGTCGGAACGGGTTGGCTTGACGGACTGAGGCAACCAGGCCGAACTCGCCCCGCGCTCCGCGGCTGACCGCCAAGGACAGCCCAGGACGGCCCAAGGTGCATGAGACGGCTCCGGGCCGTTGGTCATCGACCAACGGCCCCGAGGGTCGTGCATGCCCCGATGGGGCTCTGAGCTGTGCTTACAGGACCGGCATCATCTTGCGGAGTTCGAAGGCCGTGACCTCCGAGCGGTATTCCTCCCACTCCTGCTTCTTGTTGCGCAGGAAGAAGTCGAAGACGTGCTCGCCGAGGGTTTCGGCGACCAGTTCGCTGCGTTCCATCAGGGCGATGGCCTCGCCGAGGTTCTGCGGGAGGGGTTCGATGCCCATCGCGCGGCGTTCCGCGTCGGAGAGGGCCCAGACGTCGTCGTCGGCGCCCGCCGGGAGTTCGTAGCCCTCCTCGATGCCCTTGAGGCCGGCCGCCAGGAGGACGGCGTAGGTGAGGTAGGGGTTGGCGCCCGAGTCGATCGAGCGGACCTCGACGCGGGAGGAGCCCGTCTTGCCCGGCTTGTACATCGGGACGCGGATCAGGGCCGAGCGGTTGTTGTGGCCCCAGCAGATGTACGAGGGGGCCTCGCCGCCCGCGCCCGCACTGCGGGAGGAGCCGCCCCAGATGCGCTTGTAGGAGTTCACCCACTGGTTGGTGACCGCCGCCGTCTCCGCGGCGTGGCGCAGCAGGCCCGCGATGAAGGAGCGGCCGACCTTCGAGAGCTGGTACTCGGCGCCCGACTCGTAGAAGGCGTTGCGGTCGCCCTCGAAGAGGGAGAGGTGGGTGTGCATGCCCGAGCCCGGGTACTCCGAGAACGGCTTCGGCATGAAGGTGGCCTGCACGCCCTGCTCGAGCGCCACCTGCTTCATCACCAGGCGGAACGTCATGATGTTGTCCGCCGTGGAGAGCGCGTCGGCGTAGCGGAGGTCGATCTCCTGCTGGCCGGGGGCGCCCTCGTGGTGGCTGAACTCCACCGAGATGCCCATCGATTCGAGCATGGTGATCGCCTGGCGGCGGAAGTCCATGCCCACGTTCTGCGGGGTGTGGTCGAAGTAGCCGGAGTTGTCGGCCGGGACCGGGCGGGTCCCGTCCAGCGGCTTGTCCTTCAGCAGGAAGAACTCGATCTCCGGGTGGGTGTAGAAGGTGAAGCCCAGGTCGGAGGTCTTGGCCAGGATGCGCTTGAGGACGTAGCGCGGGTCCGCGAAGGACGGCGAGCCGTCCGGCATCAGGATGTCGCAGAACATCCGGGCGGTCCCGGGGGCCTCCGCGCGCCACGGCAGTATCTGGAACGTGCTCGGGTCCGGCTTGGCGATCATGTCGGACTCGTAGACCCGCGCGAAGCCCTCGATCGCGGAGCCGTCGAAACCGATGCCCTCGTCGAAGGCCTGCTCCAGCTCCGCGGGCGCGACCGCGACGGACTTCAGGAAGCCCAGTACGTCGGTGAACCACAGGCGCACGAAGCGGATGTCGCGCTCCTCAAGCGTCCGGAGGACGAATTCCTGCTGCTTGTCCATGCCTTCATCCTCGCAGTTCAGACGGCCTGTGCACCACCGCCTCGACAGTCGGGTCACAGTCGGGCGCGCCCAGTATCACCAACCGTGGTTTCGGCCACATTACGCACCCTGGAAAGCTCGCGGCACCCCCGCACTGACCTGGGGCCGGTCATGAGCATTACCATCTGCGCCCATGGGGGGCCGGCAGCACACGCGGTCGGGGCGTCGCGGACGTCCCGGTCTTCGGCGTGCCGTCCTGCTGACGGTCTTCGGGGTGCTGTCCGCCGCGCTGCTGCTGTGTGCGCGCTCGGGCGAGTCGCACGTGCCGCCCGGTACCCAGGTGGCGGCGCAGGGACACGGTTCGGCACATGCCGTCTGCGTGTCTCCCTACGATCTGCCCGGCTGCTCGCCCCTCGCGCGCGTCGCCCCGGGCGTGCTGCCCGTTCCGCCGCCCGCCGCGACCGTCGCGGGCGGTGAGCTGCCGCCCGTCGCGCCCGCGGCCGGGGCGTCGCGGATCCGGCCCTACGAGGCTCTGGCGCGCGCCCCCGACCTGCATGCCCTCCAGGTGCTGCGGACCTGACAGGTCCGGTTTGGTTTCGCTTTCATCCACCCCCCTCAGCAGAAGGAACCAGGGCACATGGCCAGCAAGTCCGGCAGGAACCAGAACACCGACCCGAACTCCCGGCAGGCGCGCATAGCCGAGATGCGCCGCGCCGACCAGATCCGGGAGCGGCGCAACAAGGCCATCGCGATCACCGCCGCGTCGGCGATCGTCGTCGGCCTGGTCGGTTTCGGCACCTGGGTGCTGATCGACCAGAAGCAGGCCGAGGAGCGCAAGCAGGTGGCCGCGGACAAGCTCCGCAAGGAGTCGGAGGAGATCCGCAAGAAGCCGGTCGAGGGCGAGCAGCTGTGGGACGCGAAGAAGCTCGGCCGCAACCACGTCGAGACCCCGGTGAAGTACGAGATGAACCCGCCGGTCGGCGGTGACCACCACCCCCGCTGGATGAACTGCAACGGTGACGTCTACAAGAGCCCGCTGCCGGAGGTGAACGCCGTGCACTCGCTGGAGCACGGCGCGGTCTGGGTGACGTACAACGAGAAGGCCCCCAAGGCCGACGTGGACAAGCTCGCCGCGACCGTCGGCAAGACCCCCTACACGCTGATGAGCCCGATCAAGGAGCAGACGGGCTCGATCATGCTCAGCGCGTGGGGCAAGCAGCTGACCGTGGACAGCGCGGACGACCCCCGGGTGACGCAGTTCTTCACCAAGTACGTGCAGGGCGAGCAGACCCCGGAGCCCGGCGCGGCCTGCACGAGCGGGCTGGCCGGCAAGTGAGCGGCCCGGTCCGCCCGGTCCGCCCGGTCGGCGGGGCCCGTCCCGTCCCCCGTACGTACTGGGTCGCGGGCACGGCCGTCCTGCTGGCCCTGCTGTTCGCGGCGGCGGCCACGGTCGCCGCCGCGAACGGCGGCAGCGGCGCCGGCTCCGGTACGACGGCTTCCGCGGCGCCCCGTACGCCGGGCCTGCGGTCGCCGGACGCCGGATTCGCCCGGGACATGGCGGTGCATCACCAGCAGGCGGTGGAGATGTCCTTCATCGTGCGCGATCGCACCCAGGACGAGCCGGTGCGCACCCTGGCCTACGACATCGCCAACACCCAGGCCAACCAGCGGGGCATGCTGCTCGGCTGGCTCGACCTGTGGGGGCTGCCGAAGGTGGTGGCCGACGAGCCGCCGATGTCCTGGATGGGCGCCGCGGGCGAACACGGCGAGCATGCCGCGCACGAGGCCGGCAACGGCGCGCTGATGCCGGGCATGGCCACCAAGGAGGAGCTGGACCGGTTGGGCGCCGCCTCGGGCCGGGACGCGGAGGTGCTCTTCCTCCAGCTGATGACCGACCACCACAAGGGCGGCGTCACGATGGCCGAGGGCTGTGCGCGGCAGTGCGAGACCCCGGTCGAGCGGTCGCTGGCGCAGGGCATGGTCGACGCGCAGCGCTCGGAGCTCACCCTGATGGCGGACATGCTGGAGCAGCGCGGGGCCGCGCCGCGCGGGTGACGGGACACGCCCGTACGGTGGTGGGAGGCGCCCTCTCACCCGTACGGGCGTTACTCCGGCGTACGGGCGCATTCCGCCGTGCGGGGACGCCCCGCCGGACGCGTCCGCGCCCGGTGTCGCAAGGCGTGCTCAGGAGGTTCAGCGATGACCACCGCCGCAGACATCATGCACCCCGGGGCCCAGTGGATTCCCGCCACCGAGACCCTGGACCGGGCCGCCCAGCTGATGGCCCGGCTGAATGTGGGCGCCCTGCCCATCAGCGACGCCGAGGAGCGGCTGTGCGGCATCCTCACCGACCGCGACATCGTCGTGAACTGCGTGGCCAAGGGCCACGACCCGGCGAAGGTCACGTGCGGTGACATGGCTCAGGGCACTCCGCGCTGGATCGACGCGGGCGCGGACGTCACGGACGTGCTGGACGAGATGCAGAGCCATCAGATCCGCCGCCTGCCCGTGATCCGGAACAAGAAGCTGGTGGGCATGATCAGCGAGGCCGACCTCGCCCAGCACCTCTCCGACGACCAGATGGCGACCTTCGTGGAGAAGGTCTACGCGCGCGCCTGACCCGACCCTGCCTGCGAAGAGGTGCCTGCCGGACCCGCCGTTCCCAGGACCGCCCGGACCACCTCGTCCGGGCGGTCCAGCATGACCAGGTGTCCGGCGGGCTCGGCCACCTCGAAGCGGGCGCCGAGCAGGTCGGCGAGGTCCGCCTGGCGGGACAGCCAGCGCAGGGCCCCGCGGCCGGCCGAGCCGTCGTGGCCGGCGAGGACGGTCGTGGGGGCGGCCAGCGGGTGCGCCCGGCGCAGGGCCTGCAGCTCGGCGGCCATGTCCGGGTAGCGGGAGTTCTCCAGCAGGGCGCCGCGCCAGACGCGGCCGGTGCGGTAGCAGCGGCGTACGAGGTCGCGTGCGGCCGGGTCGGGGCCGCCGGTGCGGGAGGCCCGTACGGTGGCGCGCCGGGCCAGCGGCCCCAGCGCGGCCGGCAGTCCGGCGGCGCTCACGGCCCGGCCGAGGGCCCGGGCGGCGGCGGTGCGCAGCCGGGCGGGGACGGCCGTACGGGGGGCCTCCTCGACGCTGCCGTCGACCAGGACCAGGGCGGCGGTGCGCTCGGGGTACAGGCGGGCGAAGGCCTCGGCGTGGAACCCGGCGATGGAGTGCCCGACGACGGTGACCCGCGAGGCGTCGGAGCCGGTGAGCCCGGGAGGACCCGACTGCCCCGGTCGGCCCGACTGCCCCGGCCGGCCCAGCGCGTCCAACGCGTCCAGCAGAGCGGCGATCCGGTGGGCCTCCCCGGCCGTGGTGGGCGGTTCGGTGGCGGGTCCGCTGAGGCCGTGGCCCGGGCGGTCGAAGCGGACGACGGTGCGGCCCGCGGCGACGAGCGGCGCGACGACCGGGTCCCAGTCGAACCAGGCCATCGCGAGCCCGGCGCTGAGCACGCACACGGGCCCGCTGCCCTCGACGAGGACGTGCAGCGGGACCCCGGCCACCCGGACGAACCGGCCGCCGGTACCGCTCGCGGTCGGCCTCGCCCGCAGCGCCGCGTACGGCCTCGGGTACGGCATCACGTGCGGCCCTCCTTGTGGACGGAGTAGGCGAGCAGGCCCAGCCAGATCGCCACCAGCAGCACCTGGAGCCGCTGGCCGGCGCCGAGGGCCCAGGTGCCGCGCCCGGCGGTGAACAGGGCGATCGCGGTCAGGGTCCAGACGGTGGCGAGCAGTTCGACGATGACGATCCCGGGGCCGTAGCGGGCGAGCGGGGCGAACCAGCCGTAGCGGCGGGCGGCCACGGTGAGGGCCACCAGGCCGATGAGGGCTCCGGTCATGGCGAGGCCGCTGCTGACGGCGTGGGCCTGATGGGTGGCGGGGACCAGTCCGGCGGTCTCCCGGGCCGCGCACACGGGATCCACGGTGGGGGTGCAGCTCAGCGGCAGCCAGGCGTCGGCGGCGGTGGCCGCGCCGAAGAGGGTGACCCCGGCCCAGCCGATGACGGCCCAGGGGCGGCGCGATGCGGTGTGCTTGCGCAGCCGCAGGAGCGCCAGCAGTCCACCGGCGAAGGCCAGCAGCCCGGCGGTGAAGTCGGTGGCCCGGAAGAGTCCGCCGAGCGGCTGGTCCTGGGCGGCGAGTTCGCTGACGTACGTCTCGATGGGGTTGAGGCCCGTGGAGACGACGACTTCGAGCACCCACGCGGTGTACGCGGCCGCGGCGAGGCCGATCAGAGTGGCGACCGGCCAGGCGGTCCGCGGGGAGAGTCCGTATCGGGACATAGTGTTACTAATCCTAAGCAGAACCGGGGTCGGTCCTCCGATCGGATACCCACCCCGGGTAGGGTTCCCGTCATGACGCGCAGTGCTCGGCGAGCCGCCCCGGGGGCCCGGTTGCTGCTGCTCGCCGCGCTGTTGCTGGGCATCGTCACCATGCACACCCTGGGCCATCCGACCGAGTCCCACGCCATGGAGGACGTGCCCCCGGCCCACTCCGTTGCCTCGGCGGGGCCGGCCGTCCCGACCGGGCACGGTGGCACTCGCCACACCGCGGCCCCGGCCGCCGACGCACCCTCCCCCACGCTCCCCTCGTGGGGTCACGCGATGCCCGCGACCGAGATGGACCCCATGTCGGTCTGCCTCGCCGTGCTCGCGGGGCTCGTCGTGGTGCTCATCGGCACCGGCCGGTCCGGATCGCGCGCGGCCGCGCCGCTCGGGGGCGCGGCCCGCATACCGGGCCGGTCCGGCGGCGGTCCGGACCCGCCCGCCCCCCGCGAGCTCCTCACCCGGCTGGCGGTCCTGCGGATCTAGGCCCGGCCCCGGCCGTCGCCCCCGCATGCCCGCGCATGCCCCGGGGGCGGCGCCGAACCGTGCCCATGCGTCCGTACCACCACACCCACGAGGTGCTTCCATGCGCTCTCTTCCCACCCGCCGCAGCGTGCTCGGTGCCTCCGCGGCCGCCGTCCTCGGCTCCGGGCCGCTCACCGCCTGCTCCGGTACGACAGGTTCCGCCGGGGGCTCCGGCACCGGCCACGGCTCGATGAACCACGGCGGCTCCGCCGCCGACGTGCCCGAGGGGTACGTGGACCCGGCCGGGCCCGAGGTGCGGGCCGCCGAGGCCGCCCGCAAGGCCACCGGACCCGTCACCGAGGCCAAGGTGACCGCCACCGCCACCCCGCTCGACCTCGGCGCCGGGATCACCGTCCGCTCCTGGGCGTACGGGGACCGGCTCCCGGGCCAGGAGGTCCGGGCCACCGCGGGCGGCACGCTCGCCCTCACCCTGGCCAACAACCTCCCCGAGGCCACCTCCCTGCACTGGCACGGCCTCGCCCTGCGCAACGACATGGACGGGGTCCCGGGGCTGACCCAGCGGGACATCGCCCCGGGCGGGTCCTTCCCGTACCGGTTCGCCGTCCCGAACCCGGGAACGTACTGGTTCCACCCGCACACCGGCGTGCAGCAGGACCGCGGCCTGTACGCCCCGCTCATCATCGAGGACCCGAAGGAGCCCCTCTCCTACGACAAGGAGTGGGTGGTGGTCCTCGACGACTGGATCGACGGGGTGGACGGCGCCACCCCGGACGCCGTCCTCGCCGAACTCCGCAAGGGCATGGACGGCAACGCCGGAGCCCACGCCGCCCACGGCGGGACCCCCTCCCCCTCCTCCTCCACCGGCGGCAGCGGGAAGCGCTCCTACGTCGCCATGGGCGGCCACAGCGACTACCTCGGCGGGGACGCGGGTGACGTGGTCTACGCGCACTACCTGATCAACGGGCGGGTGGCGGCCGACCCGTCGGTCCTCACCGCCCGCCCCGGGGACCGGATCCGGCTGCGCATCATCAACGCCGGCGGGGACACCGCCTTCCGCATCGCCCTCGGCGGCCACGAGCTCGACGTCACCCACACCGACGGCTATCCGGTGGAGCGGACCACGACCGCCTCACTGCTGCTGGGCATGGGCGAGCGGTACGACGTCCTGGTCACTGCCAAGGACGGGGTGTTCCCGCTCACCGCGCTGGCCGAGGGCAAGGAGGGGTCGGCGCTCGCGGTACTGCGCACCGGGTCGGGGACGGCGCCCACGGCCGCGACCCGGCCGGCCGAGCTGGATGCGCCGCCGCTGATGGCGGACGCGCTCAGGGCCGCCGAGTCGGCCGCGCTCGCCCCGCGCGATCCGGACCGTACGGTGCAGATCCGGCTGACCGGCTCCATGCAGAGGTACAACTGGGCCTTCGACGGCAAGCCGTACACCCCCGACCAGCGGCACCCGGTGAAGGCCGGCGAGCGGGTCCGGGTGGTCTTCGCCAACGCGACGCCCATGTGGCACCCGGTGCACCTGCACGGGCACACCTTCGCGCTGGGCGAGCAGCCGGGCGGGGCGCGCAAGGACACCGCGATCCTCCTGCCGGGCCGCAGACTGACGGTGGACTTCGACGCGGACAACCCCGGTCTGTGGATGACGCACTGCCACAACGTGTACCACTCGGAGTCCGGAATGATGACGGTGCTCGGCTACCAGCTGTAGGTCCCTCCCCCGCGGCCCCCGGCGCCGGGGGCCGCGGGGGGGGGGCGCGGGCCGGGCGGGAATTCGGATGGGCGGTGGTCGTGGGCATGGCACCCTTGCCGTGATCACGACTGTCGCGAAAGAAGGACGACGCCGCCGGTATGAGCACCCCGCCGAACCCGCCCAGCACCCCCGCCGGTCCGCCGACCGAGCCGGAGGGCACGCCGATACCCGAGACGGACTCCATACCGGCGCCCGCTCAGCCGCTCTCGCTGGAGAAGTCCCCGGCCGCCCCGGAGCCGGCCCCCGAGGCCCCGACGGCTCCCGAGACGCCCGCCGCGACCACCGAGGCCCCCGCCGCGGTCACCCCGGAGCAGACCCCCGCCCCGTCGCCCTTCGCCCCGCCCTCGCCCACCCCCGCCGCTCAGGCCGACCCGGCCCCGGACTTCGGCGCTCCCGGCGCTCCCGGCGCTCCCGGCGCTCCCGGCGCTCCCGGCAACGTGTGGGGCGCGCCCGTCCCCGGCTACCCCGGAGGAGCCCCGTACGGCGCCTATGCGCCGACCGAGCCGCCCGGCAACGGCCTCGCCATCGCCGCCCTCGTCGTCAGCGGCTTCGGCATCCTCCTCGCGGTCATCCCGTTCCTGTTCTGGGCCGGCGCCGCGACCGCCGCCGTCGGTGTGGGCCTCGGCATCGGCGGCATCGTCCGCGCCGACAAGGGCGCCCCGAACAAGTCGATGGCCGTCGTCGGCACCGTTCTCGGTGTGGTCGGCATGCTCGCCTCCGTCGGCGGCTTCTTCCTCACCGCCGTGGTCGTCGAGAACGCCTCCGACCGCTTCGACCAGCAGATCGAGGACGAGGACTGGGGCCACGACCTGGACGGACCGGAGGCCAGTGGCGAGCCCTGGCCGTCGAAGTCCCCGTCGCCCTCCCAGGTCCCCGGCCTGACCAGCGCGCTGCCGTTCGGCGAGACCTTCACCTACCCGAACGGCGTCAAGGTGAGCCTCTCGGCGCCGAAGAAGTACGAGCCGAAGGGGATCGTCGCCCGCGAGAAGGTCAAGAACGCGATTCAGCTCACCGTCACCATCACCAACGGCTCGACCGCGCCGCACGAGGTGATCTACGCCATGCCCAACGTCCGCGACGACCAGGGGATGACCGCGGACACCGTCTACGACGGCGGCGGCAACGTACCGAAGCTGATCCGCGGCTCCATCCTCCCGGGCGAATCCGCCAGCGGGGTCGTGGCCTTCGAGGTGCCCGAAGGCACCAAGGGCATCACCGCGGACATCTCCGCCGGGACCCTGCTCGACGACGTGAAGTACGCCGGATCCATCGACTGACGGGGCGTCACAACGCCGGAAACCAGCGGGGTCCAGGACATCGCGTCAGAAAGACGATTACACTGGGCCCCGTGCCTCAACTTCGACTCGCTCTGAATCAGATCGACTCGCACGTCGGCGACATCGCCGCCAACGCCGACTCGGTCGTCCACTGGACCCGGCACTCCGCCGAGCAGGGCGCCCACCTGGTGGCGTTCCCGGAGATGATGCTGACCGGGTACCCCGTCGAGGACCTCGCCCTGCGCGGCTCCTTCGTGGAGGCCTCCCGTACGGCGCTGCGCGAGCTCGCCGAGCGGCTGGCGGCCGAGGGTCTCGGCGAGCTGCCGGTCGTCGTCGGCTATCTCGACCGCACCGAGCGGGCCACGCCCCGGCTGGGCCGCCCGGCCGGCTCCCCCGAGAACGCGGCCGCCGTGCTGCACCGCGGGCGGGTCGTCCTGCGCTTCGCCAAGCACCACCTCCCCAACTACGGCGTGTTCGACGAGTTCCGGTACTTCGTACCGGGCGACACCCAGCCGGTGATCCGGGTGGCCGGCGTCGACGTGGCCCTGGCCATCTGCGAGGACCTCTGGCAGGACGGCGGCCGGGTGCCGGCCACCCGCTCCGCCGGGGCCGGGCTGCTGATCTCCGTGAACGCGTCCCCGTACGAGCGCAACAAGGACGACCAACGCCTGGAACTGGTCCGCAAGCGGGCCCAGGAGGCCGGCTGCACCCTCGCCTACCTGGCGATGATCGGCGGCCAGGACGAGCTGGTCTTCGACGGCGACTCGATCGTCGTCGCCGCCGACGGTGAGGTCATCGCCCGGGCCCCGCAGTTCTCCGAGGGCTGCGTC
This sequence comes from Streptomyces sp. NPDC097617, assembly GCF_044761485.1. Taxonomy (NCBI): domain Bacteria; kingdom Bacillati; phylum Actinomycetota; class Actinomycetes; order Kitasatosporales; family Streptomycetaceae; genus Streptomyces; species Streptomyces sp. NPDC097617. The sequence goes on along the minus strand of NZ_JBIWCL010000001.1, from coordinate 153,498 downwards.
CTGGTCGACCTCGACCTGCCCGCGGCCCGCGCCGACGCGCCCGAGGGCGTGGTGGACGACGGACTGCGCATCGAGCGCGTGATCCTCTCCGAGGAGCCCGTGGAGCCGTACGACCCGGTCGTCACCGGCGGGTACGCCGACCGGCTCGACGACGACGAGGAGGTCTACGACGCGCTGGTCGTGGGCCTGCGCGCGTACGTCCGCAAGAACGGCTTCCGCTCCGTGCTGATCGGGCTCTCCGGCGGCATCGACTCCGCGCTCGTCGCCGCGATCGCCTGCGACGCGATCGGCGCGCAGAACGTGTACGGCGTCTCGATGCCCTCGAAGTACTCCTCGGACCACTCCCGCGGCGACGCGGCCGACCTGGCCGAGCGCACCGGGCTGAACTTCCGGACCGTCTCCATCGAGCCGATGTTCGACGCCTACATGGGTTCGCTGGGCCTGACCGGTCTGGCCGAGGAGAACCTCCAGTCGCGGCTGCGCGGCACCCTGCTGATGGCCCTGTCCAACCAGGAGGGCCACATCGTGATGGCCCCGGGCAACAAGTCGGAGCTGGCCGTCGGCTACTCCACTCTGTACGGCGACTCGGTGGGCGCCTACGGCCCGATCAAGGACGTCTACAAGTCGGACGTCTTCCGGCTCGCGGAGTACCGCAACCGGGCGGCCGCCGAGCGCGAGGAGATCCCGCCGATCCCGGCGAACTCGATCGTGAAGCCGCCGAGCGCCGAGCTGCGCCCGGGCCAGGTGGACACGGACTCGCTGCCGGACTACCCGGTGCTCGACGCGATCCTGGCCATGTACGTGGACCGCGACCAGGGCATGGACGCGATCGTGGCGGCGGGCTTCGACCCGGAGCTGGTGGCCAGGACCCTGCGGATGGTGGACACGGCGGAGTACAAGCGGCGCCAGTACCCGCCGGGCACGAAGATCTCCGCGAAGGGCTTCGGCAAGGACCGCCGGCTGCCCATCACGAACGGCTGGCGCGAGCGGGCGTAGCGGATACGGCGAAGGCCCCGGCCCCTCTCCGAGGAGGGCGGCCGGGGCCTTCGCCCGCCGTGCGTCCGTCGGCGCCGCGCATCCGCCGGGCATCCGCCGGCGCCCCGCGTCCGTCAGGGCTTGACGGTGAGCCGGGCCGCGACGGGAAGGTGGTCGCTGCCGGTGCGCGGCAGGGTCCAGGAGGCCTCCGGCTTGATCCCGCGGACCATGATCTGGTCGATCCGGGCCATCGGGAACTGCGCCGGCCAGCTGAAGCCGAAGCCGTCGCCGGCCGCGCCCTGGGTGGAGCGCATCTGCGAGGTGACCTCGGACAGGGCGCGGTCGTTCATGGTGCCGTTGAGGTCGCCGAGCAGGATGACCTTCTGCAGCGGTTCGGAGGCGAGCGCGGCGCCCAGGGCGTCGGCGCTGTCGTCGCGCTGGTTGGCGGTGAAACCGGCGTTCAGCTTGACCCGGACCGAGGGCAGGTGCGCGACGAAGGCGGCGACCTCCCCCTGCGGGGTGGTGACGGTGGCGCGCATGGCCCGGGTCCAGCCCATCCGGATGTCCACGGGCGCGCTGGCGTGGATCGGGTACTTGCTCCACAGGCCGACGGTGCCCTCGACCGAGTGGTGCTTGTACGTGGCCGCGAGGGCCTTCTCGTAGACGGGGACGACGCTGCCCTTGAGCTCGGTCAGGGCCAGGATGTCGGCCCCGGACCGGGCCATCGACTCGGCGGTGCCGCGCGGGTCGGGGTTGTCGGCGTCGACGTTGTGGGTGGTCACCGCCAGGTTGCCGCCGGCGCCGGACTTGTCGGTGACCAGGCCGCCGAAGAGGTTCGTCCAGACCGCGGCCGCCAGCAGTATCGCGAGGAGCGCGGTCGCGGACCTGCGGTAGACGGCCCCGGCCAGCAACAGCGGGACGGCCAGGCCCAGCCAGGGCAGGAAGGTCTCGGTGAGGCTGCCGAGGTTGCCCACGTCGTTGGGCAGGTCCGCGTGGAAGATCATGACGAGTGAGATCAGCGTGGCGATCCCGGCGAGGACCAGTCCGCGCCGCCAGATGCCCGGGTCCGTGCGCAGTGCGGCCAGCCGGCGCCGGAGGCGGGTTCCGGAGGGCTCGGGTTCCGAGCCGCCGTTCCCCGACTCCGTCATGTACGCCTGTGCCATACCACTGCCCTCACTGCCGTGCTCGCGCTCCGTCCCCGCCCCTTGACCCTAGGCGATGAAGCGGAGCCTTCCGTGCCGTACGTCACGACCGCCTGTCACGGTCGTACGTCCGGGAGGACGAACGACCGTGCGCAGGGGGTTCCGCTTGTCACGAAACGCGCACATTGGATCCCGTGTCCCGGCTCGCACGGCGGACCACTTCCGCCTTCGGCCACCCGGATGTCACCATGGGGGGTGAGTCCGGGGACGCCGTGAGGGCGCCTCGAGATGACACAAGGAGCAGTTGCAATGACGCCTGCCGTTTCGCCTGCCCGCGAACCCGCAACAGGATCTCCGTCGGACGCACCCACCCTGTACGGAGGCACGGGCACCCGGCGCATCACCGTCCGCGACCTGACCCTCGCCAAGGAACGCGGCGAGAAGTGGCCCATGCTCACCGCCTACGACGCGATGACCGCGTCCGTCTTCGACGAGGCCGGTATCCCGGTCATCCTCGTCGGCGACTCCATGGGCAACTGCCACCTCGGCTACGACTCCACCGTCCCGGTGACGATGGACCAGATGACCATGCTCTCGGCGGCCGTCGTACGCGGCACGAGCCGTGCGCTGGTCATCGGCGACATGCCGTTCGGCTCCTACCAGGAAGGGGCCGTGCAGGCCCTGCGCAGCGCCACCCGTCTGGTCAAGGAGGCCGGGGTCGGCGCGGTCAAGCTGGAGGGCGGCGAGCGCTCGCTGGCCCAGACCGAGCTGATCGTGCAGTCCGGCATCCCCGTCATGTCCCACCTGGGCCTGACCCCGCAGTCGGTCAACGCCATGGGCTACCGGGTGCAGGGCCGCGGCGACGAGGCCGCGCACCGGCTGCTGAGCGACGCGAAGGCGGCGCAGGACGCGGGCGCGTTCGCGGTGGTGCTGGAGCTCGTTCCGGCCGAGCTGGCCGCCGAGGTCACCCGCTCCCTGCACATCCCGACGGTCGGTATCGGCGCGGGCGCCGAGTGCGACGCGCAGGTGCTGGTGTGGACCGACATGATGGGCCTGACCGGCGGGAAGATGCCGAAGTTCGTCAAGCAGTACGCGCAGCTCCGCGAGACCATGACGGGCGCGGCGAGGGCCTTCGCCGAGGACGTGGTCGGCGGAACGTTCCCGCAGGCGGAGCACGCCTTCCACTGATCGCGCGGGCGATCGCCGCGGCAGCCCGCCGACCTCGTGTCGGCGGGTTGTCGTATGTCTGTCGTACGTTTGTCGGTCGGCTGTCGGTGCTTTGTCAGTGGCGGCTGCTCCTATAGGGGCATGACGCGAAACGACAACAAGCCCAACGCCGTGGAGGTGCGGGGGCTGGTCAAGCACTACGGCGAGACCAAGGCCCTCGACGGTGTCGACCTGGACGTCCGGGAGGGCACGGTCCTCGGGGTCCTCGGCCCCAACGGCGCCGGCAAGACGACGCTGGTCCGCTGCCTCTCCACCCTGATCACCCCCGACGCCGGCACCGCCGTCGTCGCGGGTTACGACGTGGTCCGCCAGCCGCGGCAGCTGCGCCGCACGATCGGCCTGACCGGCCAGTACGCCTCGGTCGACGAGAAGCTCTCCGGCTGGGAGAACCTCTACATGATCGGGCGGCTGCTCGACCTCTCCCGCAAGGACGCCCGCCGCCGCGCGGACGAGATGCTGGAGCGGTTCTCCTTGACCGACGCGGCCAGGAAGGCCGCCATGAACTACTCCGGCGGTATGCGCCGCCGGCTCGACCTCGCCGCCTCCCTGATCGGCAACCCGGCCGTGCTCTACCTCGACGAGCCGACCACCGGTCTGGACCCCCGCACCCGCAACGAGGTGTGGGACGAGGTCCAGCGCCTGGTCGCCGAGGGGGCCACCGTGCTGCTCACCACCCAGTACATGGAGGAGGCCGAGCAGCTCGCCAGCGAGCTGACGGTCATCGACCGCGGCAAGGTCATCGCCAACGGCAAGGTCGACGAGCTGAAGGCGCGTGTGGGCGGCCGCACCCTGAAGATCCGCCCGGTGTCCGCATCGGACCTGCCGGGCATGGCCCGCGCGCTGGCCGAGGCCGGGCTGGACGGCGTGGCCGGCAGCCAGGCCGTACCGGACGAGGGCGTGCTGCTGGTCCCGATCCTGAGCGACGAGCAGCTGACGGCCGTCGTCGGCCTGCTGGCCGGCCGCGGGTACGCGATCGCCGACCTCGGCACCTACCTGCCCAGCCTCGACGAGGTGTTCCTGGCCATCACCGGCCAGAGGCCGACCTCCATCGAGGACTCCGTTCCCACCGAGCAGACCGAGGAGGTCGCGGCATGAGCACCGTAACCACGACGAAGCCCGCGCCGACGGCGCCCGGTCCGGCCCCGGTGAACGGCCGGTCCGGCGAGGGCCGGATCGGACTGCGCGCCAACCTGCGGCACATCGGCGCGCTGGTGCGCCGCAACGCCCTGCAGATCAAGCAGGACCCCGAGTCGATGTTCGACGTCCTGTTCATGCCGATCATCTTCACGCTGCTGTTCGTGTTCGTCTTCGGCGGCGCGATCTCCGGCAAGGGCAACCAGGCGGAATACGTCAACTACGTCGTCCCGGGCCTGATGGCCATGATGGGCATGAACATCGCGATGGCGGTGGGCACCGGGGTCAACGACGACTTCAAGAAGGGTGTGATGGACCGGTTCCGGTCCATGCCGATCGCCCGGTCCTCAGTGCTCCTCGCCAAGATCGTGGTCGAGCTCGGCCGGATGATGGTGGCCATCGCGATCCTGCTCGCCGTGGGCTTCATCCTCGGCCTGTCGATCAAGTCCTCGGTGCTGGACCTGTTCCTCGCCATCGGGCTGTCCGCCGTCTTCGGCAGTGCGCTGATGTGGATCTTCATCCTGCTCGGTCTCACCATGAAGACCGCGCAGGCCGTCCAGGGCATGGCGATGCTGGTCCTGATGCCGCTGCAGTTCGGCAGCTCGATCTTCGCCCCGCCGACCACGATGCCTGACTGGCTGCAGGCCTTCACGGACTACAACCCGCTGTCCAACCTGGCCGACGCCGCCCGGGCACTGATCAACGGGGCGCCGGTGGGCGACTCGGTGTGGATGACCCTGGCCTGGTCGGTCGCCATCACCGCGATCACCATGCCGCTCGCGGTACGGAAGTTCCGCCAGAAGACCTGATCCGCGGACCGATCCGTTCCGGATCGCGTCCCGGACGGACACCGGCCGGGGGCCGGATCAGATGAGGGCGGTGGCCTCCTCCAGGGAGAGGCCGCCGCCTTCGGCGTAGGCCTTCTCGTAGTCGGCGTCGCCCAGCGCCGCCCGTGCCAGCTCCTGGGCGCCGGCGAAGTCCTCGCGCTCGGTCGTCACGGGGAAGTGCCCGGGCGGCAGCTGCGCGTGGTAGGCGCCGAGCAGCCGGGCGGCGTCGTACTCCCGGCGTGGCCCGCCGAGCGAGACCAGTGAGAGGGCCGCGGTCAACAGGTAGACCGCCGGCATCTGCGGGGCCACCATCCGCGCCATCGGGTCCAGGGCGGTGCCCATCGCCCGGCGCAGCCGGTCGAGCGCCTCCTCGTAGAGCCCCTGCCGGTTGTCCAGCCAGGCCATCGTGCCCAGCAGGAAGCCGTCGAAGATGGCGAACGCGCCGAAGGCGAACTCGTCCCGCAGCAGCTGCAGCTGGCGCCGCGCCTCGGGGATCCGTCCCGTGCGGCCGAGGATGCCCGCGAGGAACATCCGGGCGGCGGGCATGGCCTCGTTGCCGTACCGCTGCACCGTGGCGGTGATCTCGGTGAGGATCCGCTCGGCCTCCTCGATGCGGCCGGCCTCGGTCAGCGTTCCCGCCATTCGTACGCGCAGCACCGTCACCTGGGCCATGGCGCCGAGGCGTTCGGCGTACGCGATCGCCTCGTGGTAGTCGCGGGCCGCCAGCGCGTACTCGCCGCGCTTCTCGCGGGCCTCGGCGCGGGCGGACAGCGCTTCGGCGCAGCCCCAGGCGTCGCCGAGTTCGTGGAACAGGGCCAGGCTCTCGTCGGCGTCGCGCGAGGCGTCCCCGGCCCAGTCGGCCCGGTTGGCGAGGATGTTGGCGCGCAGCTGGAGCCCGGAGGCCAGCTCCCAGCGGTAGCCGAGCTCGCGGGCGGTCGCGACGGTCGCGTCGACGACCTGCTGGAGCAGGCCGGGGTCGCCGGCGATCATGACGGCGTAGATCCACAGGGAGGCGGGGGTCCGGCAGGTCTGCGGGAGTCCGGGCCGGTAGGTGGCGAGCACCCCGTCGATCAGGACGCGCACCGAGGGGCTGTTCCAGGTCTCGTTGGTCTGGTCGCGGGAGGCGAGCAGCACCAGGTTGAGCGCGCGCCAGCCCTCGGTGCGGGTTTCGCCGGAGTAGGGCGGCGGTGTGTCGACGAGCCGTTCGTAGACGGGCTCGGCGGGGGTGAAGGGCGCTTCGAAGGGGTTGGGGCCCAGCGCCGCGGCGGCCTCGGCCCAGTGCCGGGACTCGGAGCGCAGGTCGTGCATGTGCCAGTACCAGCCCAGCGAGTGGACCAGGCACAGGACTTCGTCGGCGTCGCGGACGGCGATGGCCCGGCGCAGGGCGGTACGCAGGTTCTCGTACTCGGTGGCGAGGCGGTCGGCGGCCTCCCGCTGGCCGTGGCCGCGCAGCAGCGGCTCGGTGGTGCGGGCGAGTTCGCGGTAGTGGACGAGGTGGCGGTGCTCGGTGGCCTCGCGGTCGCCGGCGCTCTCGGCGAGGCGCTCGGCGGCGTACTCACCGACCGTTTCCAGCAGGCGGTAGCGCATGCCGCGGCCGTCGGGGCCGGGGGCGGCCACGACGAGGGATTTGTCGACGAGGGAGCCGAGGACGTCGGCGGCGTCGTAGCGGGTGGGGTCCGAAGGTTCGGCGCAGACGGCCTCGGCGGCGGCCAGGTCGCAGCCGCCGGCGAAGACGGACAGCCGGCGCAAGACGGTGCGTTCGGACTCGTCGAGCAGGTCCCAGGACCAGTCGACGACGGCGCGCAGGGTCTGCTGGCGGGGCAGGACCGTACGGCTGCCGCTGGTCAGGAGCCGGAAGCGGTCGTCGAGGCGGTCGGCGATCTGCCGCGGGGTGAGCAGCCGCAGCCGGGCGGCCGCCAGCTCGATCGCCAGCGGCAGCCCGTCGAGGCGGCGGCAGATCTCGGCGGCCGCCGCCGGGTCCTCCGCCACGCTGAACCCGGCGCGGGCGGCGGCCCCGCGGTCGCCGAGCAGCCGCAGCGCGATCGGGTCGGGCAGCGGTTCCACCGGGCGCAGGGACTCCCCCGGGACGCCGAGGGGTTCGCGGCTGGTGGCCAGGATCCGTACGCCGGGGCAGTGCGTGAGGAGGCGTTCCGCGAGAGCGGCTGCCGCGCCGATGACGTGCTCGCAGTTGTCGAGCAGCAGCAGGAGCCGGCGCCGTGCGCAGTGCTCGGCGAGCCGGTCGAGGGGGTCGTCCCCGGCGCGTTCGGTCAAGGCCCGCAGCTCCTCGGCGGCGGCGGCGCGCAGCTTGGTCTCGCGGGCGCCGAGCGCGGCGAGGGTGGCTTCGGCGACATCGTCGGGGTCGCCGTGCCCGTCGACGGGAGCCAGTTCGACGAGCCACACCCCGTCGGGCCAGGCGCTCTCGTCCTGGGCCTCGGCGGCCTCCTGGGACAGCCGCGTCTTGCCGGCGCCGCCGGGTCCCAGGAGCGTGACGAGGCGGGCCCGCGCCAGGTCCTCGCCGATGGTGCGGATGTCGTCCTCGCGCCCGACGAAGGTGGTCAGCCGGGCGCGCAGGTTGCCGGCGGACACGGGGGCGGGATCGGGGGCGGGGGCGGTCGCGGCCGTGGGGCGCGGCCCGGGATCCGAGGCCAGCAGTTCGGTGTGCAGGGCGCGCAGCTCCGGGCCGGGATCGGTGCCCAACCGGTCGGACAGCTCCCGGCGGACGCTGTCGTACGCGGCCAGCGCCTCCGCCGGCCGGCCCGCGTCGCGCAGGGCCCGGATGCGCAGGGTGTGCAGCGGCTCGTCCAGCGGCTGCTGTGCGCACAGCGCGGTCAGCTCCGGCAGGGACCGCTCCGCCTCGCCCAGCGCCAGGGCCGCGGCGAGCCGCCCCCGGTGCGCGTCCGTCCGTACGGCCTCCCAGCGGGCGGCCTCCGCGCCCGGGTCCGGCAGATCGGCCAGGGCGGGGCCGCGCCACAGCGCGAGGGCCTCCTCGTACCGGGCCGCCGCCTCGGCCGGGTCGGGCGCCGCACCCGCGACCCGCACCAGCCGCTCGAAGCGGTACAGGTCGATGTCCTCCCGCTCGGCGGCCAGCTGGTAGCCGCCCTCCGCGGACAGCACGGCCGCGTGCCCGAGCGCCCTCCGCAGCCGGGCGACGAGCGCCTGCAGGGCCGCCACGGCTTCGGCCGGCGGGTCGGCGTCCCACACCTCGGCCACGAGCAGCCGGGCCGGCACCACTCGCCCCGGCCTCAGCGCGAGAGCGGTCAGGAGCGCCCGAAGGCGCGCTCCGCCGACGGCCACGGGGGTCCCGTCGTCGTGGATGGCCTGGGCGGTTCCGAGGATCGCGTAACGCACCGGCCCATTGTCCCCGCAACCGGACCCGACCCCACACCGTTTTACGCCAGGGCCCCGGGATAGGTTGCCCGCATGGGTCATCAGGGCGGCCGCGGCGAGCGGCGGATCAGTTCGGTATTCCTCGGCATCGCCGCGATCATGGCCGTCACGGGATGGGCGGTGTGGACGGGGTACTCGGCGAGCGCCGGTCTCGCCGTGTTCCTCTTCGTGACCTCGGCGTGGATCGTCTCCCTGTGCCTGCACGAGTACGCGCACGCCCGCACCGCCCTGCACGGCGGCGACCTCACGGTGGGCGCCAAGGGCTACCTGACGCTGAATCCGCTCAAGTACACGCACGCGCTGCTCAGCATCGTGCTGCCGGTGGTCTTCGTGATCCTGGGCGGCATCGGCCTGCCCGGCGGCGCCGTCTTCATCGAGCGGAACCGGATCCAGGGCCGCTGGAAGCACAGCCTCATCTCGGCGGCGGGCCCGCTGACCAACGTGGCCTTCGCCCTCGTGTGCACGGCCCCGTTCTGGCTGGGCGCCCTCGACGGCGTGCCGCTCGCCTTCCGCTACGCGCTCGCCTTCCTCGCCATGCTCCAGGTCACCGCGGCGATCCTGAACTTCCTGCCGGTACCGGGCCTCGACGGCTACGGGGTCATCGAGCCCTGGCTGTCGTACCGGGTGCGCCGCGAGCTGGAGCCGCTGGCGTCGTTCGGCCTGCTGGCCGTGTTCGCGCTGCTGTGGATCCCGGGGGTCAACGCGTTCTTCTTCGGCGCGGTGGACGGCCTGATGTCCGCACTCGGCGTCTCGGACGTCGAGTCCTACTGCGGCCGCGAGCTCTACAACTTCTGGCGCGACACGGACCCCCGCTGCGCCGTCCCGCAGGGCTAGGCCGTTTCTGAGGATCCTCCGATTGGCCAGGTCTGCGCTGGGGCGGGCCACGTGCCGCCGGCGCCGGCCCGGCGAGACGGCGCCCGCTCCGGACCGACCAGGGCTTCGACGTGCGAGGATTCGGGCGGGCACGGCAGTGGGTCGGCCCGATGAAAGGTACCGCGACATGGCAGCAGGATTTTCGGACTGGAAAGTCAACCGACAGTACGCGGAGAACGACCGGGTCTCCTACCAGGGGAAGCAGTACCGCTGCCTGATGCCGAACAAGTCCAACTCCGCGTCCAACCCCAAGACGGCCGTGAAGCTGTGGCAGCAGTACTCGGTGTGACCGGCCAGCTGCTCGGGGCCGGCAGGTGGAAGCCGATCTCCTCGGCCGCCGTTCGTTCCGGTCCAGGAGGAAGCATCGCCACGCGCGCACGGGCGGCTTCCGCGTAGTCGCCTTAGACGGCGTTGCGCGCGGCGGCGGCCTTCTCGGCCTTCGCCTTGCGCAGGTAGTACCAGGCCATGTTGGACGTGAGGCCGGCCAGCAGCACCCACACGATCCCGAGGAAGCTGCCCTCCACGAAGGCGACGACGGCCGCGGCCACCGCACAGACGCAGACGACAACGGCGAAGACGGCAAGGCGGGGCATGGGAAGAGCTCCTCGAAAACACTGAACGGGGCCGAGCCCCTCCAGTGTCCCCCATGCCCCGCAGTGCTGTCGTAAGGACGCCGTCGATCGCATCGGGCTCGTTTTCGGCTTCACCTGACCTCGGGTGCCCCTGGGCATTACGGTTCGGCGGTAACGCGCCGTAATGCCGCGCGGGACAGAACGAACGGCCCGGCCTGCTCGGCCCGCGACGGACGACACCGGGCGAGTGGGGGGGAACACGCATGCAGGAGATCTCCAAGGGCGCGAACGTCAGCCTGACCGCCCTCAGTGAGGACGCCGGAGCGGTCGTCGTGAGCCTGGGCTGGACCAGTGCAACCGGAGCCGGCGACGCCGACGTCTCCGTGCTGCTCCTGGACGAGAACGGCAAGATCCGCAGCGAGAACGACTTCTACTTCTACAACAACCCCGCCGCCGCGGACGGCAGCGTCCAGCTCCTCGGCAAGACGCCGACCGCGAACGGCGACGAGGACCGCATCAGCGTGGACCTCACCGCCGTCCCCGAGGACGTGGCGCGGATCGTGGTGGCGGCCAGCCAGTACGGCGGCGCGCGCTTCGGCGATCTGGACGACCTGCGGATGACCGTCGCAGACCGGTCGGGGGAGCCGCTCGTCGGCTACTCCATCGAGGACGCGGGGGTGGAGACGGCCTTCGTCTTCGGCGAGCTGTACCGGCGCGGCGAGGACTGGAAGTTCCGCGCCGTGGGACAGGGGTACGAGACCGGGCTCGCCGGTCTGGCCACGGACTTCGGCATCGACGTGGACGAGGGCGCCGAGGAGCCCCCGGCCTGCACCGCGACCCCGGCCGAGGGCGCCGAGCCAAAGACGGCGGCTGTCGCCGCCGTCGCGGTGGCCGCCGTGGCCGTGGCGCCGGAGAAGGGCGCACCGTCGGCGGTGGTGGCCGTGGCAGCGGCGGAGCAGGTGAGCGCCACCGTGCCCGCCCAGACCCGCGGACGCGCGACGCGCACGACGAAGAAGAAGGTCACCCTGCCCAAGGTGGCCAAGAAGTCGCTCGCCGAGAATGACTCCTGGCGCACCGCGCGGCTCTTCCCCGTCCCCTCCCTCAAGAGCGACAAGGAGCGCGAGGTCCGGGCGACCTCCGTCCTGCTCTCCGTCATGGCGCAGGTCCCCGAGCTGGGCCGCCGCCTCACCGCCGGGTTCGGGGCGCCCGCCGGCCGTATGCAGACCTTCACCGAGGTCCCCCTCCCCCACGGCGACACCCCCAAGCGACCGGACGGGGTGATCCGGGTGGAACGCGCGGGCAAGCTGTGGACCGCCCTCGTCGAGACGAAGACGCACGGCAACCCGCTCAAGGACGAGCAGGTCCAGCAGTACATGGACATCGCAGCCCGGCGCGGCTACGAGGCGGTGATCACGCTCTCCAACGACGTGGCCCTGGACGGCTCGCCGGTGGTCGACGTCAAGATCGACGGGCGGCGCAAGCACAAGGTCAGCCTCTGGCACCTGTCGTGGGCGGAGGTGGCCCACCAGGCCCAGATGCTGATCCGCCACGAGGGGGTCGGCAACGCCGCCCACGCCTGGCTGCTCCAGGAGCTGCTGGAGTACCTCCAGCACGAGAACTCGGGCTGCCACGGGTTCCAGAACATGGGCCCCGCCTGGGTGCCCGTCCGCAAGGGCATCGAGGACGAGACCATCAGCCCCGACGACGTGCGCGCCGTCGACGTCGTCGAGAGCTGGGAGCGGCTGATCCGCCAGGTCTGCTTGCGCCTCGGCGGCGAGTTGGGGCAGAAGGCCCTGCCCGTGCAGCGCACCCGGCAGGGCGGCGACCCCCGGGCCCGCCGGGTCGCGGCGGCCGCGGCCCTGTGCGCCGACGGGAGGCTGTCGGCCGAACTGCGCATCGACGGTACGAGTTCCGTGATCGCCGTCACCGCCGATCTGCGGACCGGCAAGGTCCGCACCTGCGTGGACGTCCCCGCCCCGGAGGGCTCGTACCCGCTGGCCACGGCGAAGCGGCTGCTGCGGGTACTGGCCGAGGCGCCGGCGGACCTGCACGTCCAGAGTCTGGTGGAGGGTGAGAACGGGCCGCGCGGCACGCTGGAGCGGCTGCGGCCCGAGCCCGGCGACCTGCTGCCCAAGGACGGGGCGGCGCCGACCGGCTTCCGGCTGTCGCTGATCAAGGGGATGGGCAACACCCGCGGCAACACGGAGTCCGGCTTCATCCGCGGCGTCGACGATGCCGTCGACCGCTTCTACCAAGGGGTGGTGGCCCACCTGGGCGCCGTCGAGGCGCGCGGCGGCCGCCGGGGCTGACCGGGTTCCCCGGTGGTCCGGTCCCGGCCCGAAGGGGCCCGGACCGGACGCCCCGGCGTGGCGCGGCGTCCGGACGCGGCGCCCGGACGCGGCTCAGACGTCCGTGATGCGCAGGCCCGCGTGGGCCTTGTAGCGGCGGTTGGTGGAGATCAGGTTGGCCACCAGGGACTCGACCTGGTGGGCGTTACGCAAGCGGCCCGCGAAGACACCGCGCATGCCCGGGATGCGGGCGGCCAGGGCCTGGACGATGTCCGTGTCGGCGCGGACCTCGCCGAGGACCATCACGTCCGTGTCGATCTCGTCGATCGACTCGTCCTGGAGCAGGACGGCCGAGAGGTGGTGGAAGGCCGCCGTGACGCGGGAGTCCGGGAGCAGGGCGGCGGCCTGCTGGGCGGCGCTGCCCTCTTCGACCTGGAGGGCGTAGGCGCCCTGCTTGTCGAAGCCCAGCGGGTTGACGCAGTCCACCACGAGCTTGCCCGCGAGGTCCTCGCGGAGCGCTTCGAGGGTCTTGGCGTGGCCCTCCCACGGCACCGCGATGATCACGATGTCGCTGCGGCGCGCGCACTCGGCGTTGTCCGCGCCCTCCACGCCGAGGCCCAGTTCGTCGGCCGCGGTCCGCGCGCGGTCGGCGGCGCGGGAGCCGATGATCACCTTCTGGCCGGCCCTGGCGAGCCGGTAGGCCAGGCCCCGGCCCTGGTCTCCGGTGCCGCCGAGGACGCCCACGACGAGGCCGGACACGTCCGGCAGCTCCCACGGGTCCTTGGCCGGCGGCTTCTGCGTGTTGTCTGAGGAAGTCATGGGGGCGAGGGTACTGCCGGGTAGCCCACAGTCGAAGGGCGAGGAACCGCTCCCTCGTGTCCCCCGCATGGTGCAGGATGCCGATATGGACGCCGTGAGGGTCGCGCTGCTGCGCGAAGTGCTCGCCGGTACGCAGTGGCCGGGTGCCGCGCGCCGCTTCGCCTGGTCGCTGCGCCGGTCGGTCGTACCGGCCGGCGGGCAGCTGCTGCTGGTCGGGACCGAGGGCTACGAGCCCTGGCATCTGGCGGCGCACCTGGTGGACGAGGCCGCCTGGTCGGGTCAGCCGGAGCTGGCGCCCACGCTCGTACGCCACCACGTACGGGCCGGGGAGCCGCCGCACCTGTCGGTGGGGCTGGGCAGGCTGGCGGCGGCCCGGCGCGGGCACACGCTGCTGGTGGTGGCGCCCGGGGCGCCGGGCGAGGGGCTGCTGGAGCGCGTCCACGACGCGCGGCGCGCGGGGGCCACCGTACTGTCCCTGGACGGCGGGGACCCGGATCTGGGCACGCTGGCGCACGAGGCGCTGTCGGTGCCGGCGACGGCGTCCGGCCCCGCGCCCGACGGCGAGATGGATCTCGACACGGTGCAGCACCTGGTCAGCGCGGCGGCCGGGGAGAACGGCCTGCCGGCGCAGCGCGACCCGCGGCGGTTCCGGGACCGGCTGGCGCGGCTGGCCGACCGGCTGACCGCGCCGCCGCCCAGCCGCTGGTAGGGCCTACGCCCCGCCCGTGCCGGTGGTGCCCTCTTCGTCCTCGCGGGTCCTGTCGTTCCACTTGGGGTCGTTCTGCCATTCGAGGTTGCGTTCCTGCGCCGTCTCCATGGCGTGGTTCGCCTCTTCCGGTGTGCCGTAGGGCCCGAACCGGTCCTTGGCCGGGCACTCGGGGCCTTCCTCGACCTTCTTGTGGACCAGGCAGTAGTACCACTCGCCGGGTTTGCCCACCTGACGCTTCTTGAACAGGGCCATCGTCGTCGGGCTCCTCTCGTACCTCTCCGTCCCGCCATGCTGCCCCATCCCCGCTGGATACACTCGCTCGTATGTCTGGCCAGTCGCTGCTCGTACCAGGCGAGCTCTCTCCCGTCCGTTCCGTTCCCGGAAACATCCGCCGGCCCGAGTACGTGGGCAAGCCCGCGCCCACTCCGTACACCGGACCGGAGGTGCAGACGGCCGAGACCATCGAGGCCATGCGCATCGCCGGCCGGATCGCCGCCCAGGCGATGGAGGAGGCCGCGAAGCTGATCGCGCCGGGGGTGACCACCGACGAGCTCGACCGGGTCGCCCACGCGTACATGTGCGACCACGGGGCCTACCCCTCGACGCTCGGCTACCGGGGCTTCCCCAAGTCGCTGTGCTCCTCCGTGAACGAGGTCATCTGCCACGGCATCCCCGACTCCACCGTCCTGCGCGACGGCGACATCGTGAACCTCGACGTGACCGCGTACATCGGCGGCGTGCACGGCGACAACAACGCGACCTACCTGTGCGGGGAGGTGGACGAGGAGTCGCGGCTGCTGGTGGAGCGCACCCGGGAGGCGCTGAACCGGGCCATCAAGGCCGTCAGGCCGGGTCGCCAGATCAACATCATCGGCCGGGTCATCGAGTCGTACGCGAAGCGCTTCGGCTACGGCGTGGTCCGGGACTTCACCGGCCACGGCATCAACTCGTCCTTCCACTCCGGCCTGATCGTCCCGCACTACGACAGCCCGCACGCCACCACCGTCATCGAGCCCGGGATGACCTTCACCATCGAGCCGATGCTGACCCTGGGCACCCACGAGTACGACATGTGGGAGGACGGCTGGACGGTCGTCACGAAGGACCGCAAGCGCACGGCGCAGTTCGAGCACACGCTGGTGGTCACGGACTCGGGTGCCGAGATCCTGACCCTTCCGTAGCCGCTAGGGCCGGAGAACTGCCGCCGGGCCCGGTGCACCTGTGCACCGGGCCCGGACCTGTTCCTCGGACTCCCCGAGGGGCTACGCGCTGAGCGGGAACTGCTCGCCCAGCTCGCGGAAGACCGCGCCGTTGAAGTCGAAGGCGCGCTTGCACTCGTCGATGATGCGCTGCTTCTCCAGGTCGTCCGCGCCGATGGCGTCCAGCAGCTCGCGGTAGGTCCGCTTGAAGGCCGCCGGGTTGGAGATGTCCGCGAAGACGTAGAACCGGACGCCGTCGCCCTTGCGCTCGAAGCCCCAGGTCCGCTCGGCCTTGTCCCGGATGATCTGGCCGCCCGAGAGGTCGCCCAGGTAGCGGGTGTAGTGGTGGGCGACGTACCCGCCCGGCCACTGCGCCGCGCACTCGGCCACCCGGTCGGCGTACGCACGCGTCGCGGGCAGGGCCACCACGTTCTCGCGCCAGTCCGGCCCCACCAGGTGGGCGAGGTCGCGCTCGATCTCGGCGACGCGCATCAGCTCCGGCTGGATGAACGGGCCGGCCACCGGGTCGTCCTTGAGGGACTCGGCCGCGTCCTCCAGGGCCCGGTACACGAACCACAGCTGCTCCGTGTAGCGCGTGTACGCGTCCACTCCGAGCCGTCCACCCAGCAGATCGCTCATGAAGGTCGACGTCTCGGCCTCGGTGTGCTGCTCGTGCGAGGCGACGCGGATGACCGTAGAGAAGGCGTCCAAGGCGGACCTCCAGGAAGAGGAAACAGGCGCGACGGGGCTGCCGTCACGCCTGATCCTCCTACTTAGGCATGCCTAAGTCAATGGGTTCCCGACGCCTTGTCGGTAAAAAGTCCCGCGCAGCGAACGGCTGTGGCGCAGGGGGCGGACCAGGGGATGGGCCGGGACGGAACAGGGGTGGATCAGGCCGGCTGCGGGGCGAAGCGGACGCGGCCGCCGATCTCCACCGTGCCGTCCGGGCCGGGGGCGGTGAGGATCTGGGAGCCGGCGCCCTGGGTGATGTTCAGGGCGCGGCCCAGCTGGGCGGTCAGCAGGATCGCCGCCGAGCCGGTGGCCTCGTCCTCCGCGATGATCCCGTCGGGCCGGCGCGGGAAGCCCCGGGCGCGCACGCGGCCGGCGGCCTCGTCCTCCCAGGCCCAGGCGTACAGCCACCCCTCGCCGGGCGGCGGGGACGGCAGCGCCTCGACCTCGGCGGCGGACGCGTACCGCTCGGTGCGCTTTCCCTCGACCCACTCGGGAAGGGCCGTGATCCAGGTGAACTCCCCGTCGTCACGGGCCCATACGGATCCGGCGGGCGGCTGGAGCTCTTCCACGTCCAGCAACCACGCGACCCCGACCAGCGGATGTCCCGCGAAGGACATCCGCGTGCCGGGGGTGCGGATGTCGACGACCCCGCGCTCGGGGTCGTCGACGAACACCGTCTCGCTGTAGCCGAGTTCGGCGGCCAGCGCCTGCCGCGACGCGTCGTCGGGGCAGGTGCGGCCGTCGCGTACGACACCGAGCAGGTTGCCGAACCGGCCGTCACCCGCGCAGAAGACCTTCAACACGTCGAGATCGTTCACGCGGGAATTGAAGCACGGCTCAGACCTGGGCCGTACGACGCCTGCGCGCGAAGTACACCGCGCCCGCACCGGCCGCGATCACCACGCCCGAGGTGGTGAGCAGGGCCCCGGCGGGTATCTCGGCGCCGGTGTTCGCGAGGTTGCCGCCGACGGTGGAGCTGCCGCCGCCCACGGTGCCGCCCGTACCGCCGGTGGTGGTGCCGGTCGTCCCGCCCGTGGTGCCGCCGTTCGAGCCGCCCGTCGAGCCGCCCGTCGAGCCGCCGGTCGTGCCACCGGTGCTGGGCAGGGTCGCGTCCTTGTCCACCGCCACGGCGAAGGTGAGCGGGTCGATCGCGTCGCCCGCCTTGTACATGGAGCCGGTGGTGTCGTTGGCGAAGGCGCCCGCGCCCTCGGCGGTGAAGACGGCCGGGACCGCGTTCAGCGCCAGGACGCCGTTCTTGGTCTTGTAGTCGGTCTTCGACAGATCGAGCGTGGCGAAGCGCAGGCCCGTCTTGGTGCCGGAGCCGTTCGTGACGTCCACGTAGAGGGTGCCGGTCTTGCCGGTGGCCTCGACCCGGGGGTTGCCGAAGGTCATGTCTATGCCGTGGGCCGCGTACTGGAAGCGGAGGTTGCCCGCGAAGGAGGCGTTCAGCTTCTGCTTCTTGACGTCCAGGTCGCCCTTGCCGAAGGCGAAGTCGAAGGTGTCGCCGCTCTTGGCGGCGCCGCCGGCCGGGGTGATCGAGCCCGCGCCCAGGACGTACTTGCGGAAGGACTCCTTCACGCCCCACGTCAGCTTGCCGCTGAGCACCTTCTGCGTGTCGTCGGCCGGAGGCGTCGGGTTCTTGGTGGTGGTGGACGGGTCCGGCTCGGGCGCCGGCTTCTCGAACTCCAGCTTGGCGTTGAGCGGGTCGCCCGGCTTGTCCTTGTAGCCCGCCGAACCGAGGGCGTCCGCGGCCTCCTGGGTGAGCGTGGTCGCCAGGTTGGTCATCGACTGGCCGGTGAAGGCCACGGTGGCCATCGGCACGTCCTGGGTGGTCGTGCCGCCCTTGGTGACGTCCGCAGTGAGCTTCTTGGTGCCGGTGTCGATACGGATGTCCGAGAGCTTGACCTCGAAGCCGTGGCCGGTCGGCGGGGCGGGCGAGGAGAAGGTGACGCTGCCCTTGAAGGCCGCCTTCACCACGTGCCCGTTGGCCGGCTCGTACGCGCCGGTCGGCTCGACGAAGCGCAGCGTGCCGTCCTCGTTCTGCTTGGCGCCGTCCGCGACGGTGATGGTGCCCTTGGCCATGCCGGTCACGTAGGCGCGGTAGCTCGCGAGCACGCCCCAGTCGAGGGTGCCACCGGTGATCTTCATCGGGTCGGTGGGCGGGCCGCCCGCGGCGGTGGCGGGCAGGGCGTAGACGGTGGCGCCGAGTGCTGCGGCGGTCAGGACGGCGGCCGCGAGGGAGATCGGGCGTCGGATGGACGACATGGCTGGGTACTCCTGAAGGAACAGAGAAGGGGAGTGACGGAGGGGGAGGCGGCCTACCGGGGCGCGTCGGTGGGCGCGTCCGCGGGGCGTACGGCATCCGGTCCGGAGCCGGCGGCCGAGGCCTGGGCCGTACGCCGCTTGCGCACGATCAGGAAGCCGCCGCCGCCGGCCAGGACCAGGACGGCCACGGCGAGGGCGATGAACAGCCCGGTGCTGGAGGACTTCGCGTCCTTCGCGACCGGGGCGGGCCCGGTGGACGGCGACGCGGACGCGGGGGCGGACGAGGCCGTGGAGCCCAGGTCGGGCAGGGCGGGCAGCTGGGCGGTGGAGTCCAGGGCGACGGCGAGCGAGACGGGGTCCATCTCGGTGCCGGCCTTGTACATGGAGTTGAAGGCCTGCGAGCCGCCCTCGGTGAGGATGGCGGGGGCTTCGGTGAGGGTGGCCAGCTTGCCCTCGGTCTTCAGAGCCTGGGCGTCGAACTCGACGAGCGGGACGGCGTTCTTGGTCTGGCCGCCGGTGGTGACGTCGGCGGACAGCACGCCCTTGCCGTTCTCCACCTTCACGCTCATTTTGCCGAGCGTCAGGTCGAGGTGGGCGCCGGTGAACTGGACCGTACCGGCGAAAGCGGCGTCGAGCGTGCCTTTCGCGCCGTCGAACGCGCCCTTGCCCTGGGGGAAGCGGAACAGCGCGCCGCCGTCCTGGGCGCCCTCGGCGAGGACCCACTTGCCCTGGCCGATCGAGCCGGTGACGTACTCGCGGAAGGTGCGGCGCACTCCCCAGTCGACGGCGGCGTCGGCGAAGGCGCCGGGCGCCTGCGTGGCCTCGGTGCCGGCGCCCGGCTGCGGCGTCGCGGACTGCGAGGGCGCGGCGGCCGGGGCGGTCTTGACGTCGGCGGAGAGCGAGACGGGGTCGAGCCGGGTGCCGGCGCCGTAGTAGCCGGCGAAGGCCTTGGCACCGTCCGCGGTGAGGGTGGCCGGGAGGTTGGTGAGGGTCAGCGGGCTGGCGCCGCCCTTCATGTCGATGCCGCCGACGCCGAGGTCGGCGAAGGCGACCTGCGACTGGTCGGTGACCGCGCCGCTG
This sequence comes from Streptomyces sp. NPDC097617, assembly GCF_044761485.1. Classification (NCBI taxonomy): domain Bacteria; kingdom Bacillati; phylum Actinomycetota; class Actinomycetes; order Kitasatosporales; family Streptomycetaceae; genus Streptomyces; species Streptomyces sp. NPDC097617. Next base: position 134,269 of record NZ_JBIWCL010000001.1, on the reverse strand, counting down.
TCCTTGACCTTGCTGGAGACGTCCACGTACAGGGTGCCCCTGCCCCCGGAAATCTTGACCGTCGGGCGGCTGATGGTCATGTCCAGCTCGTAGACGCCGTCGGGCTTCTGGTGGCCCTGGAAGGTCACCCCGCCCGAGTAGGAGGCCTCGAATGCGCCGGAGTCCGGGTCGTAGGAGCCGTTCGCGGAGTGGAAGCGGAACAGGCTGCCGCCGGCCGTGGCGGCTCCGCTCTTCAGCTTGAAACTGCCTTTCGCCACCGGACCCGTGACATAACTCTGGAAAGACGATTTGATGCCCCAGTCGAGCCGACCCCCCTGTACGGTGCCCGCCCGGGCGGCGGTCGCCGGGAGCAGGGCGCCCAGCAGGGCCGCCAACAGGGCGACGGCGAACGTACGGACGGGTCTCGTGGGCATGAATGCCCCCTCCTCAGGTCTAGCGAGCAAGGTTAGGCTAACCTAAGCTAACCACGGCCGGATGGACACCCCCCGGTCTCCACAACCTCAGTCGGACGATCAGGACGGTGCCTTCGTGCCTACGCCCGCCGCGTCACACCGCTTTCCCCGTCTCGCCGTTGCCGTGGCAGCACTGGCACTCGCGCTGACGGCATGCGGAGGTACGGCCACCACCCCCGGCTCATCGACCCCCGGTGCAGCCGCGGCGCCGGACCGGGTGGAGCCACTCGCTCCGGCGCCGCAGCCCGCCTTGCCGGTCACCGTGCCCTCGGTCGACGGCGCCCGGGTCACGATCGCGTCCGCGGACCGGGTCGTCCCCCTGAGCGGCAGCCTCAACGAGATCGTCCACACCCTCGGCCTCGGCGAGCAGGTCGTCGCCCGGGACATCACGGCCACCTTCGAACAGGCCGCCCAGCTGCCGGTGGTGACACGTGGCCACGACGTCTCCGCCGAGAGCGTGCTCTCGCTGCGGCCGACGCTCGTGCTCGCGGAGACCACCAGCGGTCCCGGAGAAGCGATTCAGCAGATCCGCGACGCCGGCATCCCGGTCCTCGTCATCGCCCCCGCCAAGGGGCTGGACGACGTACCGAAGCGGATCGACGCGGTGGCCGCCGCGCTCGGCGTCAAGGACGCCGGCACGCAGCTGAACCAGCGCACCGCCGACCGGATCGCCACCGTCCGCAAGGACATCCCGGCCGCCTCCGGCAAGAAGCCCCGGGTCGCCTTCCTCTACCTGCGCGGCACCGCCTCCGTCTACCTGCTGGGCGGTTCGGACTCCGGCGCCGCCTCCCTGCTGGAGGCGGCCGGCGCGATCGACACCGGCAAGGACTCCGGACTCGGCAAGGACTTCACCCCCATCACCAGCGAGGCCCTGGCCGCCGCCGCCCCCGACGCGATCCTGGTCATGTCCAAGGGCCTCGAATCGGTCGGCGGCATCGACGGCCTGGTGAAGATCCCGGGCGTCGCCCAGACCCCGGCCGGCATGGACCGCCGGGTGCTCACGGTCGACGACGGCGTCCTGCTCAACTACGGCCCGCGCACCGACCAGGTCCTCTCCTCCCTGGTCACCCAGCTGTACGGCAAGGGCGCCTGACATGGCCCTCCACGAACCCGAAACGGCGGGACAGGCCCCCCGTAACGACCTGCCGACCGGCTCTGCCGGCGCCTCCGCCGCTCCCGAGCCCACCCCGGCAACGCCCAAGCTGCGCCGGCGGAACCGCAGGCCCGCCCTCCTCACCACCGCACTCGTCGCGGCTCTCGCCCTCCTCGCTCTCGTCTCCGCCGGAACCGGCGCCTACGACATCCCCCTGCGAGACGTCCTCGCCTCCGTGCAGCACCACCTCGGCCTCGGCGGCGCCCCCCTCGACCGCGTCAGCGAGAGCGTCCTGTGGAACGTCCGCCTCCCCCGCGTCGTACTCGCCCTCCTCGTCGGCGGCAGCCTCGGCTGCGCGGGCGCGCTCATGCAGGGCGTCTTCGGCAACCCCCTCGCCGAGCCCGGCGTCATCGGCATCTCGGCCGGCGCCGCCGTCGGCGCGGTCGCCGCCATCGGCCTCGGCCTCAGCTTCTTCGGCAACTGGACGATCACCGTCTGCGCATTCGTCGCGGGCCTGATCACCGTCAGCTCGGTCTACCTCCTCTCCCGCAACGGCGGGAAGACGGAGGTCGTCACCCTGATCCTCACCGGCATCGCCGTCAACGCCTTCGCCGGCGCCCTCATCGGCCTGTTCGTCTTCTTCGCGGACAGCGGGCAGGTCAACCAGATCACCTTCTGGCAGCTCGGCTCCCTGGCCCAGGCCACCTGGCCCAAGGTCCTCGCCGTCCTGCCCTGCGCCCTCGCCGGCCTGCTCGTCGCCCCCTTCTACGCCCGCCGCCTCGACCTGCTCGCGCTCGGCGAGCGGCCCGCCCGCCACCTGGGCATCGACGTCGAACGGCTGCGCCTCGCCCTCATCCTGGTCGTCGCGCTGCTCACCGCCGCGGCCGTCGCCGTGGCCGGCGTCATCACCTTCATCGGCCTGCTCGTCCCGCACCTGCTGCGCATGGCCAACGGCCCCGGCCACCGCTTCCTGGTCCCCGGCAGCGCCCTCGCCGGCGCGCTGGTGCTCGTCGCGGGCGACCTGGCCGCCCGGACCCTCGCCCAGCCCGCCGAGCTGCCGCTCGGCGTCCTGACCGCACTGCTCGGCAGCCCGTTCTTCTTCTGGCTGCTGCGCCGCACCCGCCGCAAGCAAGGAGGCTGGGCGTGACCAGCAGGCTGACGGGGCTGCTCACCCGCACGCGAAGGACCGTCCCGGCCCGGCCCGCCCCGGGCGACGCCGTCGCCGAGGTCGTGGACCTGCACGTCCGGCTCGGGCAGCGCGAGGTCCTCTCCGGCATCGACCTGACCGCCCGGGCCGGCGAGGTGCTGGCGCTCGTCGGCCCGAACGGCGCGGGCAAGTCCACCCTGCTCGGCGCGCTCGCCGCCGACCTGCCCGCCGCCTCCGGGGAGATCCGCATCGACGGCCGCCCGCTGGACGACTGGAGTGCCCCGGACCTCGCGCTGCGCCGCTCCGTCCTCCCGCAGTCGGCCGCGCTGTCCTTCCCCTTCCCGGTGGAGGACGTCGTACGGATGGGCCGCGCGCCCTGGGCCGGCACCCCCCTCGCCGAGGCCGACGAGGAGGCGGTGGCGCTCGCCATGGCCGCCACCGAGGTCACGGACTTCGCCGCGCGCCCCTTCTCCGCCCTTTCCGGCGGTGAGCGGGCCCGAGTCGCACTGGCCCGCGTACTGGCCCAGCGGGCCCCGCTGCTGCTGCTCGACGAGCCCACCGCCGCCCTCGACCTGCGCCACCAGGAGCTCGTGCTGCGCATCTGCCGGGACCGCGCCGCCGCGGGGGACGCGGTCGTCGTCGTCCTGCACGACCTGGGACTCGCCGCCGCCTACGCGGACCGGGCCGCCGTCCTGCACGACGGGCGGATCGCCGCCCACGGCCCGCCGGCCGAGGTGTTCGAGGGCGAGCTGCTGAGCCGGGTCTACCGGCAGCCGGTGGAGGTCCTCCCGCATCCGCGCACCGGCGCCCCGCTGGTCGTCCCCGTACGGGCTTGACCCGCGCTTGACCGTGCCATGGGACTGTCGTGAAGGACCCGTGACAGGACCGTGTCCGGGGCCGTGTCCGGGGCCGTGTCCGGGGCCGAAAGCTATGAGCTGAATCACGGCACCCGGGGGTATGGGTGAGGTAAGCCTCGGTTAAGTTAGGTCCGCCTCATCGGCCTCTCCCCCTCGGGACGGCCCCTTCGTCCGACGCCAGGAGCCCCCTCATGCGCCCCGCCCGCCTCACCGTTATCGCCGCGGCCTCCGTGGCAGCCGCACTGACCGCTGTCACCGGCTGCTCGCAGAAGAGCAACGCGGGCGGCGACGACGTGATCAAGGTGGCGGCGTCCGACAGCGCCTGCGAGGTGTCGAAGACGGAGTTCCCGTCCGGCAAGGTGCAGATCGACGTCGAGAACAAGGGCTCCAAGGTCACCGAGGTGTACGTCCTCTTCCCGGACGCCCGCATCGTGACCGAGCGCGAGAACATCGGCCCCGGCACCAAGGCCTCCATCACCGCCGAGATCAAGGCGGGCGACTACGAGATCGTCTGCAAGCCCGGTATGAAGGGCGACGGCATCGCCCAGAAGGTCAAGGCCACCGGCCAGGGCGGCGGCGAGAAGCGCTCCCCCGAGATGGACGCCGCGGTCGCCGCCTACCGCGCGTACGTGGTCGCGCAGGCCGAGGAGACCCTCCCCAAGGCGCAGGCCTTCGCGGACGCGGTGAAGGCCGGCGACGTCGAGGGCGCGAAGAAGCTCTACGCCGCCTCGCGCATCGGCTGGGAGCGCACCGAGCCGGTCGCCGAGTCCTTCGGCGACATCGACCCGAAGGTGGACGTCCGCGAGGACGGCCTGGAGGCCGGCCAGGACCTGGAGAAGGACTGGACCGGCTGGCACCGCCTGGAGAAGGCCCTGTGGGCCGACAACAAGATCGGCGACCGGGAGAAGGCCCTCGCCGACACCCTGATGACGGACCTGACCGACTGGCAGAAGAAGGTCGGCCAGGCCGAGATCACCCCGACCTCGATCGCCAACGGCGCCAAGGAGCTCCTGGACGAGGTCGCCACCGGCAAGGTCACCGGCGAGGAGGAGCGCTACTCGCGCACCGACCTGGTCGACTTCAAGGCCAACGTCGAGGGCGCCCAGAAGGCGTACGAGCTGCTCAAGCCGATCGCCTCGAAGAACGACCCGGAGCTGGTCAAGCAGCTGGACACCCAGTTCGCGGCCCTGACCGTGCTGCTGGACAAGTACCGCGCCGACAAGGCCACCTACGAGTTCACCTCGTACGACAAGGTCGGCGAGGCGGAGCGCAAGGAGCTCTCGGACGGCGTGAACGCGCTCGCCGAGCCGCTCTCCAAGCTCGCCGCCGCGGTCACCAAGTAGGAGCGGAAGTGAGAAGAAGCGGAAGCGAGAAGACGATGACCGAGTCGGACCCGGCTGCGCAGCAGCCTCAGCAGGCGGATGGCGCGCCGTCGCGGCGCGCGGTGCTGGGCTGGGGCGGTGCCGGGTTCGCACTCGGCGCCGCCGCGGCCGGCGGTGCGGTGACGGCGTTCGGCGGCGGCTCGGACATGGTCTCCGCGGCGTCCACCGGGGCGGCCGTGCCCTTCCACGGCGAGCACCAGGCCGGTATCACGACCCCGGTCCAGGACCGCCTGCACTTCGCGGCCTTCGACGTGAAGACGAAGGACCGCGCGGAGCTGGTCAAGCTCCTCAAGGAGTGGACGACGGCGGCCCGGCTGATGACGGCCGGTCTGCCGGTCGGTGAGGGCGGCTTCGGCGGCCTGCCGCAGGCCCCGCCGGACGACACGGGTGAGGCCCTGGGCCTGAAGGCCTCCCGGCTCACCCTGACCATCGGCTTCGGGCCGGGCCTGTTCGCCAAGGACCGGTTCGGGCTGGAGGGCAAGCGCCCCGAGGCCCTGGTGGACCTGGAGCTGTTCCCCGGCGACAACCTGGATGCGGCCCGCTCCGGCGGCGACCTCTGCGTCCAGGCCTGCGCCGACGACCCCCAGGTCGCCGTGCACGCCATCCGCCAGCTCGCCCGCATCGGCTTCGGCCGCACCGCGATGCGCTGGTCGCAGCTCGGCTTCGGCAAGACCTCCTCGACCACGCCCGACGAGCAGACCCCGCGCAACATGATGGGCTTCAAGGACGGCACCCGGAACATCGCCGGGACCGACCGGGCCGCCCTGGACAAGCACGTGTGGGTCGCCGCGGACGACGGCAGCGACTGGCTCACCGGCGGCTCGTACCTGGTGGCCCGCCGCATCCGGATGAACATCGAGACCTGGGACCGCACCCCGCTCCAGGAGCAGGAGGACATCTTCGGCCGCGACAAGGGCGAGGGCGCCCCGGTCGGCAAGTCCAAGGAGCGCGACGAGCCCTTCCTGAAGGCGATGAAGCCGGAGGCGCACGTCCGCCTCGCGCACCCGGACACCAACAACGGTGCGACGATCCTGCGCCGCGGCTACTCCTTCACCGACGGCACGGACGGTCTGGGCCGCCTCGACGCGGGCCTGTTCTTCCTGGCCTACCAGCGCGACATACGCAAGGGGTTCGTCCCGATCCAGCGCAATCTGGCCCGGTCCGACGTGCTCAACGAATACATCCAGCACGTGGGTTCGGCCGTCTTCGCCGTCCCGCCGGGCGTCCGCGACAAGGACGACTGGTGGGGCCGGACGCTGTTCGCGTAAGTATCGCCGGAGAGGAACAACCGCCGTGTTCGGCAACTATCTGATCGGCCTGCGCGAGGGGCTGGAGGCCAGCCTGGTCGTCTGCATCCTCGTCGCGTACCTGGTGAAGACCGACCGTCGCGAGGCCCTGCGTCCCGTGTGGCTGGGCATCGCGATCGCCTGCGCGCTGTCCCTCGCCTTCGGCGCGATGCTCGAATTCGGCACCCAGGAGCTGACCTTCGAGGCGCAGGAGCTGCTCGGCGGCACCCTGTCGATCATCTCGGTGGGTCTGGTGACGTGGATGGTCTTCTGGATGAAGCGCACCGCGCGCCATCTGAAGGCCGACCTGCACGGGAAGCTCGACACGGCGCTCGCCATGGGCACGGGCGCGCTGGTCGCCACGGCCTTCCTGGCCGTGGGCCGCGAGGGCCTGGAGACGGCGCTGTTCGTGTGGGCGTCGGTACGGGCCAGCGGCGAGGGTTCCTCTGCGCCGCTGATCGGTGTGCTGCTGGGCATCGGTACGGCGATCGTGCTCGGGTACCTCTTCTACCGGGGCACCCTGAAGATCAATCTGGCGAAGTTCTTCCGGTGGACCGGGGCCATGCTCGTGGTCGTGGCCGCGGGCGTGCTGGCGTACGGGGTGCACGACCTCCAGGAGGCCCGCTTCCTGGGCGGCCTGGGCAACAGGGCCTTCGACATCAGCGAGACGATCCCGCCGGACAGCTGGTACGGGACCCTGCTCAAGGGCGTCTTCAACTTCCAGCCCGACCCCACCGTCCTCCAGCTCACGGTGTGGCTGCTGTACCTGGTCCCCGTGCTGACGCTGTTCCTCGTGGACCGCGGCCGCCCGGCGGCCGCGCCCAAGCTGCGGCCCGCGGACTCGGACTCCACTCCCACCGGCTGACGGCCGGCGAACGGCGCACGGACCCGTACGGGCTGTGGCGGAGGGCTCTCGGGCCCTTCACCACAGCCTGTCGGTGTTCCCGGGGTACAGCGGGACGCGAACGCCGGTGAACGCGGTGCGGTCCGGACCCGGGACGTCCGTGAAGAAGGCCGCCACGACCACCTTGTCGAAGCCCGGGGCGTCGGTGGCCAACGGCTCCTCGGGGGTCCCGCCGACCAGCACCGTGCCCGGCAGCACCGGGAAGCCGGCCGCCTCGTAGAACGGCGCCAGGGGCCGGTCGCAGCTGAACAGCGCCAGGTCCACGGCCGGGTCCGCCGCCAGCTCGGCGCGGGCCGCGGACACCAGCCGGCCGCCGAGCCCCCGGCCCCGCAGCGTGCTCCGGGTCACGACCGCGCTCAGCCCGGCCGCCCCGTACGTCCGCCCCGCGAGCCGGATCTCCTTGAACAGCAGTGCCAGCGAGGCGGCCACGGTGTCGTCCGCGGCCAGCAGGAGCAGGGACCGCGGGGCCAGGGCCGGGTCGTGCCCGGGACCGGCCCCCGGCCAGGCCGCGGCCTCCAGCTCCGCGACCTGCCGCGCCAGCCCTGCGGGCAGGTCCGCCTCGGGGCATCCGATCACCCTCACGAATCCGGCCCCTCCGGCGTGTGAGGAGCGGGGTCCGGGACGGAGCCCCGGGAATCCGGGCCGATGGATTCGCTCACGGGATGCGGACGCCCTCGCCGCCCACCCTGACCCGGGGGTCACCGGCGCGCAGTTCCACGGTGAGCACCCCCGGGCGGCCCATGTCCTCGCCCTGGTGGAGGGTGAGCACGGCGTCCGCGGGGACCAGGCCGCGCTCGCGGGCGTACGCGCCGAAGGCGGCCGCGGCCGCTCCCGTGGCGGGGTCCTCGACCACGCCGCCCACCGGGAAGGGGTCCCGTACGTGGAACTGTGCCGGGCCCGCCCGGTGCACCAGCTGGACCGTGGTGAGGTCCAGACGGCGCATCAGGGCCTCCAGCCGGGCGAAGTCGTAGGAGAGGTCCGCGAGCCGGGCCCGGGTGCGGGCGCCGAGTACGAGGTGCCGGGCTCCGGCGTAGGCGATCGCGGGCCCGATCGCCGGGTCCAGGTCTGCCTCGGGCCAGTCCAGTGCGGCCAGCGCTTCGGCGAGGTCCGCCGCGCCGATCTCCTCGGTGTGGGGCTCGACGCTGGTGAGCGTGGCCCGCAACTGCCCGTCCTCGGAGGTGACGGACACCGGCACGGTGCCGGCCCGGGTGGCGAGGAGCAGGTCCCCCGGCCCTATCCGCTCGGCCAGCGCGACGGCCGTGGCCACGGTCGCGTGCCCGCAGAAGGGGACCTCCGCCTTGGGGCTGAAGTAGCGCACGGAGAAGGCCCGGCCCTCCTCGCCGCCGAAGCCCTCGGGCGGCGCGGTCAGGAAGGCGGTCTCGCTGTAGCCCAGCCCGGCGGCGATCTCCAGCATGGCGCGCTCGTCCAGGCCGGCGGCGTCGAGCACGACCCCGGCGGGGTTGCCGCCGTCCGGGTCGTGGGAGAAGGCGGTGTAGCGCAGCACTTCGGTCGTCATGACGGGCTCAACCCCGGCCGCCCGCACGTCATTCCCGGCCGTCAGCCGCGCCCGATGTACGGCATCGAGCTCGCCATCACCGTCGCGAACTGCACGTTCGCCTCCAGCGGGAGCTCCGCCATGTGCAGGACGGTGCGGGCCACGTCTGCGGCGTCCATGACCGGCTCGACGGCCAGCTGCCCGTTGGCCTGGAGGATGCCGGTCTGCATCCGCTCGGTCATCTCGGTCGCCGCGTTCCCGATGTCGATCTGGCCGCAGGCGATCCGGTACGGCCGCCCGTCCAGCGACAGGGACTTGGTCAGGCCCGTCATGGCGTGCTTGGTCGCGGTGTAGGCGATGGAGTTCGGGCGGGGCACGTGCGCCGAGATGGAGCCGTTGTTGATGATGCGGCCGCCCTGCGGGTCCTGCCCCTTCATCTGCCGGAAGGCGGCCTGCGCGCAGAGGAAGGCGCCGGTCAGGTTGACGTCGACGACCGAGCGCCAGGCCTCGTAGGTGAGGTCCTCCAGCGGAACCCCGCCCGGGCCGAAGGTGCCCGCGTTGTTGAAGAGCAGGTCGAGGCGCCCGTACCGCGCGCGGACCGACTCGAACAGCGCAGTCACCTCGTCCGGGTCGCTGACGTCGGCCCGTACGCACAGCACGTCGGCGCCGTCACCGGCGGCCTTCGCGGTCTCCTCCAACGGCTCGGCCCGGCGGCCGGCGACGGCCACGGCCCAGCCTGCGGCGGCCAGGACCAGCGCCACCGAGCGGCCGATCCCGGAGCCGGCGCCGGTGACCACGGCGATCTTCTTCGTACGTTCGTCCATGGGGCCGCAGGCTACGTCACACGGCGGCCCGCTCCCCGGACGTTCCGATTGCTGAGAACATGGGTCGGTCAGGGGTGCGTAGATCAGATGAGAAGACTGGAGTCCCGTATGTCGGAGAGAGGCCCCGCGACGGCCCCCTCGCACGACTCGTCGCCCGCATCGCCCTCTGCCCCCATCGCCACGGTGCCCCTGACGGCCGCACGCCGCACGGGCCTTCTGGTCACCTTCATACTCGGCGGGCTCACCGCCCTCCCCCCGCTGTCCATGGACATGTACCTGCCGGCCCTGCCGCAGGTCACCGACGCCCTGAACAGCCCTGCCGCGACCGTCCAGCTCACCCTGACCGCCTGCCTCGCCGGTATGGCCCTGGGCCAGCTCGTCATCGGCCCGATGAGCGACAAGTGGGGCCGCCGCCGGCCGCTGCTCATCGGCATGGTCGTCTACGTCCTGGCCACCGCGATCTGCGCGCTCGCCCCGACCACCGAGCTGCTGATCTCCTTCCGACTGCTCCAGGGCCTGGCCGGCTCCGCCGCGATCGTCATCGCGCGGGCCGTCGTGCGCGACCTGTACGACGGCGACGAGATGGCCCGCTTCTTCTCCACCCTGATGCTCATATCCGGGGCCGCCCCGATCATCGCCCCGCTGATCGGCGGGCAGGTGCTCCGCTTCGCCGACTGGCGCGGAGTCTTCCTCGTCCTCACCGTCGTCGGCGCGGTGCTCACCCTGATGGTCTGGCGCGGCCTCGGCGAGACCCTGCCGCCGGAGCTCCGGCACACCGGCGGCGTCGGCTCGGCCCTGCGCACCATGCGCGGGCTGCTCGGCGACCGCGTCTTCACCGGCTACACCCTGACCGGCGGCTTCGCCTTCGCCGCGCTCTTCTCCTACATATCCGCCTCGCCGTTCGTGATCCAGGAGATCTACGGGGCCTCGCCCCAGGCCTTCGCCCTGCTGTTCGGGCTCAACTCCGTCGGCCTGATCCTCGTCGGCCAGATCAACGGCAAGCTGCTGGTGGGCCGGGTCAGCCTGGACAAGGTACTGGCCGTCGGGCTCGCGGTCGTCACGGCCGCCACGGTGGCCCTGCTGCTGATGTCGACCGGGGTGTTCGGGGAGGTCGGGCTGACCCCGATCGCGGCCGCCCTGTTCGTCCTGATGTCGGCGATGGGCGTGGTGCTGCCGAACACCAACGCGCAGGCCCTGATGCGGACCCCGCACGCCGCCGGATCGGCCTCCGCACTGCTGGGCACCACCTCGTTCCTGGTCGGCGCGATCGCCTCGCCGCTGGTGGGAATCGCGGGCGAGGACACGGCGGTCCCGATGGCCGTGGTCCAACTCGTGTGCGCGCTCCTCGCCCTGACCGCCTTCCTCGCCCTGTGCCGCCCCCGGCAGAGCCGCGAACCGCTGGAACCCGCCGGTCGCTGACCGCCCGCCGAAACCCGAATGGGTCAACCCGTCCTGCGGGGACATCAGCGGTTGACACCGTGACGGTTCCCGCTGGTCAGGGACATAGCGAGGGGTGCGGCCGACTGGCGTCGGGGGCATCACTGCGGGCGTTGCCCTTGGGCCGAACAGGTGGTCTTCGCAGCCCGGGTGCACGCCTCGTCGGTTCAGTTATGCAAAATGCTTTTGGCGATAGTTGTCTTGGGTTGTGCATTTCTGCATGAGGCCCTGTAGTTGGAGGTAGACCGCCCATGGCGGCGAACGGAAGCCCCACCGTCAGGAGGCGCCGCCTGGGGGCGGAACTTCGCCAACTACGCCGTGCCGCGGGCATGACGTCCCAGCAGGTGGCGGGTCGGCTCCTGGTGTCCCAGTCCAAGATCAGCTTGCTGGAGACGGGGCGTCGCGCCATCAACCCCCGCGACGTGCGTGATCTGTGCGAGCTCTACGAGGTCACCGACCAGTCGCTCGTCGCCTCGATGATGCGGATGGCGAAGCAGTCCCGCCAGCAGGGCTGGTGGGTCGCGTACGGCGACGTCCCGTACAGCGTGTTCGTCGGGATGGAGACGGAGGCTGTCGCCATCCACTCGTACGAGCCCTTGCTGATCCCCGGCCTGCTGCAGACCCCCGCCTACGCCGCCGCGGTCATCGCGCAAACGAACCCTCACATCACGGCCGAGCAGGCCGCCACCCGGCTCGAGGTGCGGCTACGGCGCCAGCATCGCGCCCACCACCCCGCCCGCCTCCTCCGCTTATGGGTCGTTCTGGACGAATCGGCATTACACCGCGCCGTCGGCACCGCCGACATCATGCGCGAACAGCTTGAGCACCTGAACCGGCTCGGCTCCCAACCGCACATCACCGTGCAGGTCCTCTCGCACACAGCAGGAGCCCACCCCGGCGTCTCGGGGCAGTTCTCCATCCTCTCGTTCCCCGGCAGCGACTCGGGAGTCGTGTACCTGGAGCGCTTCACCAGCGACCTCTACCTGGAGAAGCCCGCGGACCGCCGGCCCTACCACCTCATGCACGACCACCTCCAGGCACAAGCGCTCGGCCCCGAGCAGAGTCGCGGGTTCATCCGTGACACCAACCGGATCCACACCCGGCCCTCGTAGGCGGTGGGCAGCGCCGGAGCTCAGCCGGGAACACCGCCTTCCCAACCGGACAGGGCTCCGCAGGCAGCACACGTCGCACCGCCGCCGGGTTCTCGCGCCGGTTCGGCAGCCGCCGGCGCTTCCGGCCGGGAGAGCCGGCCGACCTGCACATTCCGGGTCAGGACATACCTGAAGCGCTGCTGACGCCTCAGTTCGAGGACGTCCCTGTGCCGCATTCGGCCCACCCCGGACGATGCCAGTGCGCTCCAGAACGCACCCAGTACTGCACAGATCAACACAAGCCTCATCAACACGTCTGCCACAGCGGTCCCTTTCCGGTGACGGATTCAAGCAACGGGGCCCGCAGTCGAACCCTCGGCAACACAACGACACAACGCATCGGCATATGCAGGGTTATGGCCCCGCCCTCTCATTGCAGCCATGTGCAGCACGCAGCCGGATTGCAGTCTTTTCCGATTTACCTGATGGGCCCGGAGCCCCGGCGGGCCGGACGCAAGCGTGACGCCGCGGTGGACCACCGAGCCGCGACACCCGGCCCACTGCCGCACCATCACCGATCCGAGCTGCACCCATGCACCGAGGGTGCGACGCACGAAGCGCGTTCCGGGGGGGGGTGGGCGGGGTGTAGAAACGATGAACGGAGGCAGTCAACGCTCACGCGCCACGCCATCATCACCCGCATGGCGCACACCCTGCCCGACGCCGGGAGCGTTGGGTGGACTATGACAAGAGCAAGCCTCGGCGCAATGTTTCATCGTCATGCAACGGACAAGGATCTCGCCATTCCCCCCGGGGGTGCCCGAATGGGCAAATGGACATTCATGCCGGCTTCATCGGACCGCACTCAGGGCGAGAACGCGACTCTGCATCATGAAGGTCGGGAAATCGAACTGAATTACTCGGCCTCGGTCGTCGAGGACTTCCTGGAAGAGATCGGCGCGATCCATCGCGAGTTCGACCTGCGGTCGCGCGACGCGGCCGCGTCCGGGATCTGCACCGACGACCAGGTGAGGCACGACTCCCGTGTATGAACCGTACGGACCGCTCGGCCATCCCGACTGGAACGGCTTCCACACACCACCGGAGGCCCGCACGTTTCGGCCGGGGCCGGATCCTGAACAGCGTACGGCCACGAGCAGCGAATGGGATCCGGCGGAGGAGCTCGCCTGTCTCCTTCAGGAGAGCATGGCCGCCGGCCGGGCGGAGACCTTCGGCAAGGCCGTCTTCGACGATGCGAACGACACGATGAGCATCGACGGGCTGGTAGCCGGACCGCCGGACATCATCGGGCTGCCGGAGGCGCATGCACCCCGCGGACACCGCCGGACCGTCACGGCAAGGGCGCCGGCCGTGGCCCTGATCCGGACGGGCAGCATGTGCACGGCCGTGCTGGTCGCGCTCATCGCCGCCGTCGTGAGTACCCTCAGCGGCCTTGCGATCTGTGACGCCCTTCGGCACAGCGCCATGCCCCGCACCGCCCAGGACGTGGTCGGCTGGTGGCCGCTGCTGATCTACGGACCCTGGACGGTCGCCTCCCTGTCCATCCTGAGGGCGGCGCTGCACCAGCGCCGCGCCGCCCACTCGTGGTCCGTCGTCCTGTTGTTCTCCACTTTGGCCACGCTGCTGTGCGTGTCACAAGCGCCGAGAACGATTGCCGCCCAGGCCGCGGCGACCCTTCCCGCCATCGCCGCGCTCGCCTGCTTCCAACAGCTCGTCCGCCAGATCACGCTCACCCGACCGCCCCGCCAACCAACACCACGACACCGCAACTCCAGGCCCTCCGCGGCCCCCAAACTCCCTTGCGGGGCATGACGATCACGTCCGGGCGGTCCTCGGCCGGGTTCGGCCCGCCGGGCAGCGCCGGAGCCTGCCGCGTCAGCCCCGGCACGTGCAGAGCCGGGGGTGCGTACGACGCCGGGGGCGAAGGCGCAACAGCCGCTAACCGCATGGGGAACGTGGTCCTTCCCAGAGCCGCAGTGATCGTTTTCACCTGAGGAACGACAACCGAATCCGATAAGTCACGGGCGGTCCGCCATCTTGAGCCGACGGCTGCCCGGACTCCGTTGCCACCTGCGCGACTGCACGGTTCACCGACCCGGACCGACCCGGATCGCGCAGCGCTGAAGCACCACGCACCACACACCACGCACCACACCCACGACCGACCGACCGACCGAGAGGACAGCAACGATGGTGTACGAGCCCTCCCATAGCGAGCGAATCCGTTACAAACGACTTCAGGACGCCGCCTACCAGGCGGGTCTGGACGCCGTCACCAGTCTTGAGGCGGCCCTCGCACTCGCAGGGCTGGTCCTGCCCTCCCTGACCAACGACGGGCCCGTGGGCTCCCGCGGGTTCGTCCGGCTCGGCGGATGCAGCGTCTCCGTCGCCAACCAGCTCGCCGAGGTGATCGCCGCGGGTGCCCACGTCCTGCACGAGCAGCGGACGTGAGTGCTCGCCCCCGCCTCCACCACACCCGAAGACCTTCCGGTTCACCACCCACCCGCGCCGCCCCCGCACGGCCCCACCGCAACATCCCCACCCGCAGGCAGAATCCAGGAGGTCCCTGCATGAAACCGTGGCGAGCTTCCTCGCCCGCACTGAAATCACCGGAGGAGCTCGACCCCTACCGCTTCCCCGGTGTGCGGGGACTCGCGGACGAGGAGGAGGCCCGCCTCGCAAGCACCGCGGCGACCCCGGACCCACAGAAGGGGCCCGCCGGCCGGACCGGCGCGGCACACCGCAGGCGCCTCGACCTGCTTGCCGCGCTGACCACCGCCGGCATCCCACCGCTCGCCGCAGACCGGCACGCCATCGAAGCCGTCTCCGCACTCGACGACACCACCAACGCGGCCGTCCGACGATGGATCGCGGGCACCCGATGACCCACCGCACCTCGCGGCGCTGCGGTCCGCTCACGCCGTCGCCGTCCCGGGCGGGGCCGCGCGGCCCGGCAGCTTAAACTTCGCAGGTGAACGCCTCCGCCCCCACCACCGCCGAAACCCTCCGCAGCACGCTCGGCGGAATCCTCGACGGGCTCCCCCCGAAGCAGGCCACGGCCGCCGTCGAGCGGCTCATCGCCAGCTACCGGGGGCAGACCCCCACCGACGCACCCGTACTGCGCGACCGCTCCGACGTGGCGGCGTACGCGGCGTACCGGATGCCCGCCACCTTCGAGGCCGTCCGCAGCGCCCTCGACGGACTGGCCGAGGCGGCCCCCGACTGGGCGCCGGCCTCGCACGTGGACGTGGGCGGCGGTACGGGATCGGCGACCTGGGCGGTGGACGCCACCTGGGACGGCCCCCGCGCGACCACGGTGCTGGACTGGGCGGAGCCGGCGCTGGCCCTCGGCCGTGAGCTCGCGGCCGCCTCGCCCTCCGAGGCGCTGCGCGGCGCCGCGTGGCGGCGGGCCGTCATCGGCTCGGGGCTGAGCCTGCCCGAGGCCGACCTGGTGACGGTGTCGTACGTGCTCGGCGAGCTGACCCCGCAGGCGCGCACGGCCGTCGTCGCCGAGGCGGCGCGGGCCGGGCAGGCCGTGGTGCTGGTCGAGCCGGGCACGCCGGAGGGCTACCTGCGCATCCGGGAGGCCCGCGACCAGCTGATCGCCGCCGGGCTGCGGATCGCCGCGCCCTGCCCGCACGACGGGACCTGTCCGATCGAGGTCGGCCAGGACTGGTGCCACTTCTCGGCGCGGGTCAGCCGCTCCTCCCTGCACCGGCAGGTCAAGGGCGGTTCGCTGCCCTACGAGGACGAGAAGTTCAGCTACGTCGCCGCGACCCGCTTCCCGACGGAGCCGGCCGCCTCCCGGATCACGCGGAAGCCGCAGATCCGCAAGGGGCTCGTCCTGCTGGAGCTGTGCGGCCCCGCGGAGGAGGGCCTGACGCGGGTCAATGTGACCAAGCGCCAGGGCGATCTCTACAAGGCCGCACGGGACGTCGACTGGGGCCGGTCCTGGCCCCCGGCGCCGTAGCGGCTCCTACGGCCGCAGCTCCTGGGTGCAGCACTTCACGCTGCCGCCGCCCTTGAGCAGCTCGCCCAGATCCATCGGCACCGGCTCGAACCCCCGGTCCCGCAGCGGGGCCAGCAGTCCGGTCGCCGCCTGCGGGAGCAGGACGTGCAGACCGTCGGAGACGGCGTTCAGGCCGAGGGCGGCCGCGTCCCGGCCGTCGGCGATCAGGGCGTCCGGGAAGAGCCGCCTGAGCACCGCCCGGCTGCCGGGCGAGAAGGCGTCCGGGTAGTACATGATCTCGTCGCCGTCGAGGACGCTGAGCGCCGTGTCCAGGTGGTAGTACCGCGGATCCACCAGGTCGAGGCCGATGACCGGGCGGCCGAAGAACTCCTGGGCCTCGTCGTGCGAGAGCGGGCTGGAACGGAAGCCCTGGCCGGCCAGGATGTAGCCGTCGGTGACGGCGAAGTCCCCCTCGCCCTCGTTGACGTGGGACGGCTCGTGGATCTCCGTGTAGCCGTCGGCGCGGAACCAGTCGAGGTGCCTCTCGGCCTCGGCGGCCCGTTCCGGGTAGGCGAACCGGGCCCCGAGGACCCGGCCGTCGACGACGAGCGCGCCGTTCGCCGCGAAGACCATGTCGGGCAGCGCGGGGTCCGGTTCGAGGGTCTCGACGATGTGCCCGAGGGCGCGGTAGCGGTCCCTCAGGTCCTCCCACTGGGCCAGTGCGAGGGGCAGGTCCACCGGTTTCGTGGGATCCATCCACGGATTGATGGAGTACGTGACCTTGAAGTGTGCGGGTGGGCACATCAGGTAGCGCCGGGGTGTGGCGTCTCTGCGCAAAGAAGGCTCCTCACGACTTTCACGACTCGGGACGAGTGCTGGAGAGAATCGTCTCTCCTCCACCAGGACAGCACAGTGAACTGATTGGGTGGTTTAAGCAAACCTCTGGAAAGACGAGACGTCTCGCTTTGATAGTTTCGGGCCATGTCCAAGACCCCTGACGCCACCCGCCGCAGCGACCGCTCCCGGCGCGCCATCCTCGACGCCGCGCTCGCCCTCGTCGGGGAGGTCGGCTACAACAGGCTGACCATCGAGGCCATCGCCGCCCGGGCCGGCGTCGGCAAGCAGACCATCTACCGCTGGTGGCCGTCGAAGGCCGCCGTCCTGCTCGACGCCTCGCTGGCCCTCGCCGGGGACGCGGAGACGGAGGCCGAGTGGACCGGCTTCCCCGACACCGGGGACCTCGCGGCGGACCTGAAGCACGTGCTGCGGGCGACGGTCGACGAGTTCAACGACGAGAAGTACGACGCCCCCGCGCGCGCCCTGACCGCGGCCGGCGCCACCGACCCCGAGCTCGGCGCCCGCTTCACCGAGCAGCTGTTGGAGCCCCAGCTCGCCCTGTACGAGGCGCGATTGCACACCGCCCGGGCAGTCGGCCAGCTCGCGCCGGACACCGACCTGCGGCTGACGGTGGAGATGCTGCTGGGGCCGCTCACCTACCGCTGGCTGCTGCGCACGGCGCCCCTGACGCACGCCTACACCGACGCGCTCGTGGACCGGGTTCTTGGCGGGGTGGCCAACGTCACCGCCCGCTGACGGGCGGGCGACCGGGAAGCGGTCGAGAGTATTTGGCCTGATTCTGCTGTTTTGTACGAGTTTCCGGCCACCCCTCTGCCGCCCCCCGGTCATCGAGAGCGGTCACCCGGGGCTCAGGATGGTGGGACCATGGGTTGGTCCGCCGGGGATACGGTGAGGTGAGGGGTAGATGGGGTCTGAGTCCGGCCGCGTCAAACGCGGCGAGCAGAGCAGGATTTCCCAGTGGCTGCGCCGGCGGCAGAAACCCACCGCCGAGGACCCGGTGGCCGAGCGCGAAGCGCTCCTCCTGGGCGTCGCCGCCGCGGGCCTGCCGCTCGCCCCCGCCGCCCATCCCGCCGGTTACCGATGTTCGTGCGACCGGATCGGCTGTCCGACGCCCGCACGGCACCCCGTCTCCTTCGCCTGGCAGACCCAGTCGACCACCGACCGCGCACAGGTCGAACGCTGGGCGCGCAATGAGCCCCAGGCCAACTTCATCACCGCGACCGGCATGGTCCACGACGTGCTCGACGTCCCGCTGGAAGCCGGCACGGACGCCCTGGCCCGCCTGCTGGAGGCCGGGATCGAGGTCGGCCCCGTCGCCGAATCGGGCGGCACCGGCGACCAGGCCCGGATGCTCTTCTTCACCGCCACCCGCGGCACCCCCGAGGACGAGGACGAGTGGTGGCCGTGCGCGCTGGACTGCCACCCCGAGACGATGGACGAACACCCGGGCCTGCGCTGGCACTGCCGCGGCAGCTACGTCCTGGTCCCGCCGGCGGCCCTGCCCGGTGACCAGGCGGTGAGCTGGATCCGCGGCATCGAACACACCCTCCCGGACCCGCTCACCCTGCTGGAAACCCTGACGGACGCCTGCGCCGCCTACGCGGACACCACGGACCGCGCCCCGGCCACCGTCGCCTGGCCCCTGGGCCGCGGCTGACGCCCTCCGGCCCCGCAGGCGTTCCAGGCGCGGGGGTCCGGAGGCGGCGCCCCCGGCCACGGCGCCGCGCCCGCGCCGGCGTCAGTGGTGGATCTGCGTCACGACCACGTCGAGGGACCAGGCCTTCGCCGCCTTCGCGGGGGCCTCGGCCTCGACCATGTACCCCAGGTCCCGCAGGGCCGTGACCAGCTCCGCGGGCCCGGTCGGCACGGCCCCCGCCGTCAGCAGGTCCCGTACCAGCCGCCCCTTCGTCGCCTTGTTGAAGTGGCTCACCACCGACCGCTTCTCCACCCCGTCCACCAGCTGCGAGTGCAGCACGCGGACGGTCGCGGTCCGCCCCGCCACCTCGCCCTTCGGCTTCCACGCGGTCCCGTACGCCGCCGACCGCAGGTCCAGCACCAGCCCGTCACCGGCCGCCTCCGGCAGGACCTCCGCCATCGGCCCCCGCCAGTACGCGCCGAGCGCGCCCAGCCCGGGCAGCTTCACGCCCATCGAGCAGCGGTACGAGGGGATCGCGTCGGTGATCCGGACCGCGCCCCACAGCCCCGAGAAGACGAGCAGCGAGTCCTGCGCCAGGGCCCGCGCCGCCACGGGCAGATCGGCCAGGCCGAGCGCGTCGTAGAGCACGCCCGTGTAGATCTCGCCCGCCGGCCGGGCACCGGCCGTGTACAGCTCCACGTTCTTGGCGACCTCGCCGCGCAGGCCCTCGCTCAGGCCCAGTACTTCGCGCGCCTTCGGCTCGTCCGCCGCGCACAGCTCGACCAGCTCCTCCAGCACCGCCGCACGGGCCGGGGCCAGACCGGGCAGCGACAGCGTCTCCGGCTTCAGGGGTGCGCCGGAGCCGCCGGCGGCCTTTCCCTCGGACGGCGGCAGCAGCACGAGCACGGTGGTTCTCCTTCAGTACGGCGTCGCGGGGGGGGGCGGCCCCCGAGCCAGGGTAGACGTCCGCGGCACCCGCTCGCCGTGCCGTCCGGGCCCACCACCCCTAGGCTCGACGCATGCCACGCCGTCAGATGCACATGACCGGCGCAGACGGGGCTGCTCTGCGGGCCGCGCTGCGTGAACTGCGGACGAAGCTGGAGGTGCCGCAGGCGTTCCCGGCGGCGGTCCTCACGGAGGCCGAGCACGCGGCGGAGCACCCCCGGCTCCCCGACCTGGACAGCACGGACGTCCCCTTCTTCACGATCGACCCGCCGACCTCCGTCGACCTCGACCAGGCCATGCACCTGGCGAAGCGCCCCGGCGGCGGCTACACGGTCCGCTATGCCATCGCCGACGTCGCCGCCTTCGTGACCCCCGGCGGCGCGCTCGACGCCGAGGCCCACCGCCGCGTGACCACCCTCTACTTCCCCGACGGGAGGGTCCCGCTGCACCCGGCCGTAATCTCCGAGGGCGCGGCCAGCCTGCTGCCCGACCAGGTCCGCCCGGCGCTGGTGTGGCGGTTCGACCTGGACCCCGACGGCCGGGTCGAGACCGTGGACGTGGGCCGCGCTCTGATCCGCAGCCGGGCCAAACTCGACTACGACGGCGTCCAGAAGGCCATCGACACCGGTACGGCGGAGGAGCCGCTCGCCCTCCTGAAGGACATCGGCCGGCTCCGCGAGGCCCTGGAACAGGCCCGCGGCGGCATCTCCCTCAACGTGCCCGAGCAGGAGGTCGTCGAGCACGACGGCACGTACTCCCTGGCCTACCGCGCCCCGCTGCCCGCCGACGGCTGGAACGCGCAGATCTCCCTGATGACCGGCATGGCCGCGGCGGATCTGATGCTGGCCACCGGTACGGGCGTCCTGCGCACCCTGCCCAGCGCCCCCGACGGCGCGGTCGGCAGGCTCCGGCGAACGGCGAAGGCCCTGCGGATCGACTGGCCGCACCACGTCCCGTACGCCGAACTCGTGCGCTCCCTCGACCCGCACCGCCCCGCCCACGCCGCCTTCCTCCAGGAGTGCACGGCCCTGCTGCGCGGCGCCGGCTACACCGCCTTCACCGGCGGTGACAGCCCAGACCCGGCGATCCATTCCGCGGTGGCGGCCCCGTACACGCACTGCACGGCGCCGCTGCGCCGGCTCGTCGACCGGTACGCCGGCGAGCTGTGCGTGGCGGCGGCCGCCGGGACCGAACCGCCGGACTGGGTGCTCGCGGCGCTCCCCGCGCTCCCGGAGGAGATGGCGGCGGGCACGCGGCTGGCGAACGCCGTGGAGCGGGAGTCCGTGGACCTCGTCGAGGCAGCCGTGCTGAAGGACCGGGTCGGGGAGACCTTCGAGGCCACGGTCATCGAGGTCAGGGACCGGGAGCCGCTGTTGGGCACGGTCCACCTGGAGGACCCGGCGGTGGTCGGCCGCGTCGAGTCCACTTCCCTGGCCCTGCCGCTGGGCGACCGGATCCGGGTCCGCCTGACGGAGGCCGACCCGGGCACATCGAAGATCCTCTTCGCGCTGGCCTAGGCTCCGGCGGGCTGCCGGCGCAGGGCGGTGACCAGCGCGCGCGGGTCGTCGGCGTGGAAGCGGACGGTCCGCGCCTCGCCCGTGGCGCCGAGCGGCCGGGTGAAGCGCAGCGGCCGGTTCAGCTCGAGGGTGACGGAGGTCTGGCTGCCGACGATGAGGTCGAGCACCCCGTCCTCGGACAGCGTAACGAGCCGGCCCTCGGGATAGCGGCGGTCCACCCGGACCGCGGCCACCGCGTCCGGCGGCACGACGAGGTCGAACAGGGCCCCGTAACGGATCCGCAGGGAGCCGTCCGGACGGACCACGTGCGGCCGGGTCACGCACGCGGCGTGCAGGGCGAGGACGAACAGGATTCCGTACACGTCCAGCACGAGCACCACCCGGTGCACCGCGGGCCAGGGGATGAGCACGGCCAGACCGACCGTCTCGATCACCGACACGAAGAGCATCCCGTACATCAGGGCCGTCTGCGGGCCGGTGTACGCGGCGGCGAGGTCCCCGGGGCGCACCCCGTGCCTCCCGCGTACGGCCCACCGGCCGAGGGAGGCGGTGGAGCGCAGCTCGTGCAGCACCAGCCGCCGCACCTGCACCGGGACCACGGCCCGCACCGCCGCACGCCGGGCCGCCCGGGGGTCGGCGCCGCGGGCCCGCTCGGCGGCGTAGAGGCCGTGCAGGACCCAGGCCTCCAGCAGCAGCACGGCGACGAGGAGCGCCTCGGTGGCGGCGAGTGCCCACCCGGGCAGGCGCACCCCGGCGGCCAGGCACACCACGAGCGCCAGCTCCGCCGGTACGACAGCGGTGACGGCGATCCGCGCCGCCCGTATGCGGGTCATCCCCGCCCCCTCTCGATGAACGCCTCCATGACGCGGCGGACGACTTCCGCCTGCGCGGGCGCGTACTCGGCGAGCAGCGCCTCCTTGAACCCGGCCACGACCGCCCCGTCGGCGGGGATCGCGGCGAACACCTCGTCGGGGACGGCCGCCACCAGCTCTGCCACGAGGGGCGGGATCCGCGGGTCGTCCACGGCCGCGTCGGCGAGGTCGTCGAGCCGCTCGTACAGCGCGAGCACGGCGGGATCCGCGGCGAGCGGGCCGAGCGCGGCGTAGACCTCCTGGCCTCCGGCGCCCGCGGCGTCGAGGAGGATCAGGTGTTCGCGGTCCTTGGCGGCGGTCGGGGAGTCGGTCCGGGGTGCCTTCGCCAACAGCTCGGCGAGCGCGGGCGAGAGGGGCTCGGCCTCCCCCGGCCCGGCGGCGAGCAGCACCGCGAGCCGGCGCCTGCGCTCATGGATCTCGGCCTCCTGCCGGGCCAGGTCGGCGTCGAGTTCCTTGAGGACGTCGGCCAGTTCGCGCCCGGCGTCGTCCGCGAGGACGTCCCGTACCTCGTCGAGGCTGAGCCCGAGCTCGGTGAGCCGGCGTACGCGGGCCAGCAGGACGGCGTCACGGAGGCTGTAGGCCCGGTAGCCTCCCCCAGCTACCGCTGGGAGGTGCCCCCAGGCGCCGCTCCGGTTCCGGGAGCAGCCCGACATGGTGGTAGTGCCGGATCGCCCGGTGGTGAGCCCGACGACCGCTGCGATCTCTCCGATCCGCATGCCCCCAGTAGAAACCTTGCCGCTACGTCAAGGTCAAGTGAGGTCGTCGCCACGGGTAACATGGTCGCCACGGCAGACGAGTCGGCCGGGCGGCCGCGTCGGGATCCTCGGATCCCGCCGAGGAACGTCCGGGCTCCACAGGGCAGGGTGGTGGGTAACGCCCACCCGGGGTAACCCGCGGGACAGTGCCACAGAAAACAGACCGCCAGGGGCTTCGGCCCTCGGTAAGGGTGAAACGGTGGTGTAAGAGACCACCAGCGCCTGAGGTGACTCAGGCGGCTAGGTAAACCCCACCCGGAGCAAGGTCAAGAGGATCCGTCCCCGGACGGGTCTGCGCGAACGCTCGAGGGCTGCCCGCCCGAGTTCGCGGGTAGACCGCACGAGGCCGGTGGCAACACCGGTCCTAGATGGATGGCCGTCTCCCCGGCGACCGCGAGGTCTCCGGGCGACAGAACCCGGCGTACAGGCCGACTCGTCTGCCCTCTCCACTCCCCCTCGGGGCAGTGGGGCCCCCGCCCCGCTCACCAGCGGCCCGGCCCGGCCTTCGCCGGCGGGCGACAGCGGGCTCGAACGGCGGCCCCCGCCGCCGGATCCCGGCAGTCGGTGCACACGCCTTCCCGCAGTCCGGCCGATGCGGCACTCTCAGCCACATGACCGATCACGCTGCCCGAGCGGCCGCGGCCGCCGCGCACATGCGCGACCTCGCCGAAGCGACCACCGACCTCCACAAGGCCTATGCGACCCCCGCCGAGATCGCTGTCGTGACCGGGAACCTGCGCGAACTCGCCCGCCATCTCGAGGACGCGTTGCAGCATCTGGAGGCCCACATCGGCCGGCGGGACAAGGGCGACTGGACCCCACCGGACGGGCATCCGCCCCGCCCGTACGCACGGCGGGCGGGCGGCGCGGTCCAGTCCGCCCGGGCCCAGGCCCATAACATGCGCCGCGAGCTCGACCGGGCCATGGAGGCCCTCGGCCCCTTCAAGCCCGCGCCCTGACCGGGACACGGATGCGGGCGCGGGGGCGCACGCAGAAGGCCCCCGCCGACGGAGCTCCGTCGGCGGGGGCCTTTCCCTCTGCGGGGGCGGCGGCTACCGCAGGTGGGAGGTGTCGTTCAGGAGGCGGACCGAGGCGTTGCCGTCCGCGTAGTAGGCCACCGCCGAGAGGGAGGCCGCCGAGAGTTCCATCCGGAACAGGGCCTCCGGCGGGGCGCCCAGGGCCAGGCGGACCAGGATCTTGACCGGGGTCACGTGGGTGACCAGCAGGACCGTGCGGCCCGCGTGCGCGGACAGCAGGCGGTCGCGGGTCGCCGAGATCCGGCGGGTGGCGGCCATGAAGCTCTCGCCGCCGCCCGTGGGGGCCGCCTTCGGGGAGTCCAGCCAGGCCTGGAGGTCGGCCGGGAAGCGCTGCTGCACCTCGGCGAAGGTCAGGCCCTCCCACGCCCCGAAGTCCACCTCGCGCAGGCCGTCTTCGACCGTCACGGTGAGCCCGAGGCGGACCGCGACGGCCTGGGCCGTCTCCCGGCAGCGGCGCAGCGGGGAGCTGATGACCGTCTGGACGGTGCCGCGGGCCGCCAGCGACTCGGCCACGGCAGCGGCCTGGCGCAGACCCGCCGGGGACAGTTCGGGGTCGCTGCCGCCGCTGCCGGAGAAGCGCTTCTGCGGGGTGAGGGCGGTCTCGCCGTGGCGCAGCAGGACGAAGGTCGCGGGGGCGCCCATGTCCGGGCCCCAGCCGGTACCGGTCGCCACCGCCGGGGCGTCGGAGTCGAGGCAGGGCTCGATCGCGTCCGCCATGGCCTCGGCGTCGGCGAACAGCGTGCCGGCGAGCTCCGGTGCCGTGGACGTGGCTCCGGAGGACGCGGCCAGCGCCGCACGGACCGCCGCGGCCCCCTTCGCCGCGTCACCGGGCGGGCCCGACGGCGCCGGCGGGGTGGCCAGGGCGCGCGCGGCGCCGTGGTCGAGGGCGGCCGTGGAGGCCGACGGCTCCCACTGCTCGCCGCGCTTGCCCGCGTCCATCGCCTCGTTGGCGAGCCGGTCAGCGTGCTTGTTGCGCTCGCGCGGGATCCACTCGTACGTCACCTGGGCGCGCGGCAGGATCCGCGCGGCCTCGGCGGCGAGCGGCTTCATGTCCGGGTGCTTGATCTTCCAGCGGCCCGACATCTGCTCGACGACCAGCTTCGAGTCCATCCGGACCAGGACCTGCGCGTCGGACGCCAGGTCACGGGCGGCCGCGAGCCCGGCGATCAGGCCCTTGTACTCCGCCACGTTGTTCGTCGCGACGCCGATGTACTCGGCACGCTCGGCCAGGGTCTCGCCCGTCGCCGGGTCGAGCACCACCGCGCCGTAGCCGGCGGGCCCGGGGTTGCCCCGGGACCCGCCGTCCGCCTCCACGACGAACCGGACAGGGCTCGGCATCAGATGCCCGAGTCGGCCGTACGGACCAGGATGCGGCCGCAGTTCTCGTGACGGACGACCTGGTCGCGGGCCGCGGCCTTGATCTCGTTGACCTCGGCCATGTCCAGCTCCAGCCGGCAGCCCTCGCAGCGGCGCTGGTAGAGGCGCGCGGCGCCGACCCCGCCCTGCTTGACGCGGATCTTCTCGTACAGCGCCATCAGGTCGGCCGGCATGGACCCGACGATGACCTCGCGGTCCTTGGTGACCTTGGCGACCTCGGCGTCGATCTCGGCGGTGGCCGCGTCCCGGCGCGCGGTGGCGTCCGTGGTCTTGGCCTCCAGGGCGGAGACGCGCTCGGTGAGCCCGGTGACGCGCTCCTGCGCACCTTCCAGGCGCTCCATGACCTCCAGGACCACGTCCTCCAGGTCACCCTGGCGCTTGGCGAGGGAGACGACCTCGCTCTGCAGGTTCGCCAGGTCCCGGGCCGAGATGCCCACGCCCGAGTCGAGCCGCTGCTGGTCGCGGACGGCGCGCTGGCGCACCTGGTCCACGTCCTGCTCCGCCTTGGTCTGCTCGCGCGCGGTGTCGCTCGCCTGGGTCTGGGCGGCGACCAGCAGGTCGCGCTGCTGCGCCAGGTCCTTGGTCAGCGAGTCGAGCTCGGCGTGCTCGGGCAGCGACTTGAGCTTGTGGGCGAGCTGAGACAGCCGGACGTCCAGCGCCTGGACGTCGAGAAGTCGGATCTGGTCGGCGGGCTCGGCGTTCAGTTGGGGGCTCCAGAGATAGAAGGGGGTGTGACGGACGGCGCGTGGGCCGTCCACGGGTCGGTGACCGTGTGCGAGACGTGGGTACGCAGACCCCAGCCGTGGCGCTCGGAGATGGCGTCGAGCTGCGCGGCCGCCTGCTCGCACCAGGGCCACTCGGTGGCCCAGTGGGCGGCGTCGACGAGGGCCAGCGGGCGGCTCGTCTCCCGGGCCTCGGACGCCGGGTGGTGGCGCAGGTCGGCGGTCAGGAACACGTCCACACCGGCCGCGCGGACCTGCTCGAAGAGGCTGTCTCCGGAGCCGCCGCTGACGGCGACACGGCGGACCGGCATGTCCGGGTCGCCGGCCACGCGGATGCCCTGGGCGGTCGGCGGCAGCCAGGCCGCGGCGCGCGCGGCGAACTCGCGGAGGGTCTCGGGGTGGTCCAGTTCGCAGATCCGGCCCAGGCCCCGGCGGCCCTCGGGGTCGCTGGGGTCGGGCACCAGCGGGCCGGTGATGCGCAGGTCCAGGGCGCCGGCGAGGGCGTCGGAGACTCCGGGGTCGGCGGTGTCGGCGTTGGTGTGGGCGACGTGCAGCGCGATGTCGTTCTTGATCAGCGTGTGCACGACGCGGCCCTTGAAGGTGCCGGCCTCGACGGTGGTGGTGCCCCGCAGGTAGAGGGGGTGGTGGGTGATGATCAGGTCGGCGCCCAGCTTGACCGCCTCGTCGGCGATCTCCTGGACGGGGTCCACGGCGAACAGGACCCGGCTGACCTCGGCGTCGGGGTCGCCGCAGACGGTTCCGACGGCGTCCCACTGCTCGGCCCGCGAGGGGGGCCAGAGAGCGTCCAGCGCGGCGATGACTTCAGAGAGACGGGGCACGGGCCAAGGCTACCGTCCGGGGCGATCGTCCCGGTCATCCCCGTCCGGCCCCATCCGGCGCCGCGCGCCCGGGACGCCGCGCAGGTCGCCCGGGACCCGGTCGGCGGCGGTCACGGCGGGGCGCGGGTGCCGGGGCCCGCCCGGTACGCCCTCGGCCCGGCCCTGCCGCACGGCCGCCGCCCCGGGGCGGCGGTGGACCCGTGGCGGCCGGCTTCTCCGCACTCCTTGCCACACTCCTCGCCGCACTGCGCGGCGACCGCGGTGAGGACGACGGCGGTGGCCGCCCAGCACAATCGCCTCGTCCGCCACGCGCGAATCGCCGAGCGGACACCCGTATGTGTGAAGCGGTGTTGGTGGTGTTGTTCGCCAGGTTGCCCGAAAACTAGCTTCACCCCGGAGGTGACCACGGATGACTGTCTGTGCCATCGAAATGACGACCACGGCCGCGTTCACCATCGCCGCGGACGGGTCGTACGCCGCCCGGCTGGCCGGGGAGGGCGAGTCGCTCTACGCGGAGCGCTGGACCCTGGCCGGGCCCGAGGCGTACGCGGTACCGCTGCCGCTCGCGCAGCCCGAGGAGGCGGACAGCGAGGTGCTGCCGCTGGCCGACGGGCGGGTCCTGATCCACCGGCGGGTGGCCGAGCGGCACGCCTTCGCACTGCTGTACCCGACGGGCGCCGCGAGCGGCCCGCGCACCGGGGAGCTCCAACTGGGCGGGGTGGAGGCGCAGGACGGGGTACGGGTGCGCCTGCTCCCGCCGTCCCCGGACGGTTCCTGTGCCTTCGCCCTGGCCTCGGAGGACACCGTGACCACGGTCTGGCAGGTGACCGGGGCTCCCTTCGGCCCGACGCCCGTCGCCCGGATCGGGGGACGCTGCTCGGGGGGCGTCTGGCTGGACCGGGCGGGCCGGCTGCTGGCCCTGGACCGCGAGCTGGACGGCACCACCAAGGCCGTCGTCGTCGACCTGGCGCTGGGCGGGGTCTCCCCGCTGCTGCAGATCACCGAGGACAGCGACGACCTGCTGCTGCTGGCCGACCCCGACAGCGGGCTGCTGCTGATCCGCTCCGACGCACCGGGCGAAGCGCGCCTCGGCTGGGGGGTGCTGGGCAGCTCCCTGCCCGTCCGCTTCCCGGAGTGCCTGGCCCGGCTGGGGGACGCCCGCCCGTTCGCGGTCCAGCCCGGCCAGGCCCTGATGCCGGAGACCTGCGGGGTGGCACTGCGGCTGACCGGGGGCGACGTGGGGCTGTGGCGCCCCGCCGACCGGC
Organism: Streptomyces sp. NPDC097617; assembly: GCF_044761485.1. NCBI lineage: Bacteria > Bacillati > Actinomycetota > Actinomycetes > Kitasatosporales > Streptomycetaceae > Streptomyces > Streptomyces sp. NPDC097617. Next base: position 106,508 of record NZ_JBIWCL010000001.1, on the reverse strand, counting down.
ATGCCTTCCGGATCGGCGCACCGGCCGGGTGGCTCGGCGGCAGCGGCCTGTGGAGCCCACAGGGCCGCCTGCACCTCCCGTACGCGACCCCCGAGGTGCCCTGCGGGATGGCCGGCATGAACCTGCCGGTCGCCCCTCCTCCGCCGGTGGTCCTCGATCCGCCGGTGGTCCTCGATCCACCGGCGGCGACCGTCCCCCGCCCGGTCCCCCTCCAGCAGGCGCCGCTGGCCGGACGGTAGGACGGGAGCGCTCGGCGGGGGATGCCGCCTGGGCCGTCTCTTCCGGATCCTGCCGGGCCCGCGACGCCCGGCACCGCACCTCGCTGCGCTGTCGGGCCCGCCCCCGTACGTCCAGTACGAGGACGACCCTCCGCCTTCCGACGCCCGGCACCGGACACCGCGGGCCCGGCCGACAAGATCCGAAAGAGACGGCCTAGGCGTGCTTGAGGCCCAGTACCTCGGTCGCGGCGAAGGTCTCGTTCGCCGGGCGGGACGCGTAGTGCGGGGTGAGCAGCTCGTCGAGCTCCTCGTAGGAGAAGGATTCCTTGGCCGTGTCGAACTTGGCGGCCACCTTCGGGCGTTCCATGACGACCACGATCCCGCCGTGCACGACGAACAGCTGGCCGTTGGCCCCGGCCGAGGCGGGCGAGGCCAGGTACCCGACGAGCGGGGAGACGTGCTCGGGGGCGAGGGCGTCCAGCTTGCCGTCCTGCGGGACCTCGAAGCCGGCGAAGACGTCCTCGGTCATCCGGGTGCGGGCGCGCGGGCAGATGGCGTTGGCCGTCACCCCGTACTTGGCGAGCGCGAGCGCGGTCGAGGTGGTCAGGCCCACGATGCCGCCCTTGGCCGCCGCGTAGTTGGGCTGGCCGGCCGAGCCGCCGAGGAAGGCCTCGGAGGAGGTGTTGACGATCCGGCCGTAGACCGGGCCGCCCGCCGCCTTGGACCGTTCGCGCCAGTGCACGGACGCGAAGTGCGTGGTGTTGAAGTGGCCCTTGAGGTGGACCCGGATCACCGAGTCCCACTCCTCCTCCGACATCGAGAAGACCATCCGGTCGCGCAGGATGCCCGCGTTGTTGACCAGGACGTCCAGCTTCCCGAAGCTGGACACCGCCAGCTCGACCAGCTCCCGCGCCTGCTCGAAGTCGGCCACGTCGCCCAGGTGCGCCACCGCCCGGCCGCCCGCGGTGCGGATCTCCTCGGCGACCTCCTCCGCCGGGGCGGCCGAGGCCTCCCCGGAGCCGTCCCGGCCCGGCTGGCCGAAGTCGTTGACGACCACGCTCGCGCCGAGCCGCGCGAGCTCGATCGCCTCGGCGCGGCCGAGCCCGCGGCCCGCGCCCGTGACGATGGCGGAGAGCCCCTCAAGTGGGAGTGACATCCGTACGGTTCCTCTCGAAGCGGGTCAGATTTCGATGCAGGTGCGCAGGGCCACGCCCGTACGCATCTGGTCGAGCGCGTCGTTGATCTCGGCGAGCTGCACCCGGTGCGTGATCAGGCTCGCCAGGTCCACCCGGCCGGCCCGCCACAGCGCGATGGTGCGCTCGTAGGAACGGAGCACGTCCCCGCCGCCGTACATCGACGGCAGGATCTTCTTCTCGTCGAAGAAGAGCGAGAACATGTCGATCTGGAAGTTGTCGTCCAGCGCGCCGGCGCCGACGATGACCACGCTGCCGCCGCGGCGGGTCATCTTGTACGCGGTCTGCGCGGTGGCGGACTTGCCGACGACCTCGAAGACGTAGTCGAAGCCCTCGCCGCCGGTGATCCGGTTCTTGGCGTCGTCGAAGGCCTCCGGCCCCACGGCCTCGGTGGCCCCGAACCTCAGGGCCGCCTCGCGGCGCGATTCGACCGGGTCGACGGCGATGACCTGGGCCGCGCCCTGGACCTTGGCGCCCTGGATGACGGAGATGCCGACGCCGCCGCAGCCGATGACGGCGACCGAGGAGCCGGCCTCCACCTTGGCCGTGTTGATGGCCGCGCCCAGGCCGGTGGTGACCCCGCAGCCGATGAGCGCGGCGATGTCGAAGGGCACGTCGTCGGGGATCGGGACGGCGCACGCGGCGTCGACCACGAGCTCCTCGGCGAAGGTGCCGGTCGCGGCGAAGCCGAAGATGTCCCCGCCCGCGCGGCGGAAGTTGGGGGTGCCCGCGTTGACCAGGCTCGCCAGGCACAGGTGGCCCTGGCCGCGCTTGCAGGACGGGCAGTGCCCGCACGGCGGCAGCCAGCAGACGAGGACCCGGTCGCCCTGCTTGAGGGAGGTGACCCCGTCACCGACGTCGGCGATCACCCCGGAGCCCTCGTGTCCCGGGACGAAGGGGGCGGGCTGCGGCAGGACGCCGCTCATCGCGGAGAGGTCGGAGTGACACAGGCCGGTGGCCTTGACCCGGATCCTCACCTTGCCGGGGCCGAGGCCCACGGCCTCCATGTCGTCGACGACCTCCAGCTTGTCCTGGCCGATCTCGCTCTGCAGTGCTGCGCGCACGGTGCGGCTCCTTGGGTCTCGTACGGTCCGTACTCGTTCTCGGTGCTCGTTCTCGTGTCCTACGCGTGCTCGACGACGGTGTCGGCGAGGACCGGCGCGTCGTCCCGTTCGACGGCGGTCACCGACACCAGCACCCGGCCGGGCTCCTGCCACATCCGGATGCGCAGCGTCTCGCCGGGGAAGACGATCCCGGCGAAGCGCGTGCGGTAGGCACGGACCCGGGAGACGTCCCCGCCCAGGACCGTGTCCACGACGGCCTTGAGGGTCATCCCGTACGAGCACAGGCCGTGCAGGATCGGCCGGTCGAAGCCGGCCGGCTTGGCGAACTCCGGGTCGGCGTGCAGCGGGTTCCAGTCGCCGGAGAGCCGGTAGAGCAGCGCCTGCTCCTCGCGGATGTGCCGCTCCTCGACGCGGTCGGGGGCGCGCTCGGGCAGTTCCTCCTTGGCGGAGGGGCCGCGCTCGCCGCCGAACCCGCCCTCTCCCCGTACGAAGATCTGCGCGTCGCTGGTCCACAGCGGCCCGTCGGCGTCGGCCACCTCGGTGCGCAGGACGACGACCGCGGCCTTGCCCTTGTCGTAGAGGGCCGCGACCCTGGCGGTGGAGGTGGCGCTGCCCTTGACGGGGATGGGCCGGTGCAGCTCGATGGACTGGCCGCCGTGCAGGACGGCGGCGAGGTTGATCTCGATCCCGGGTGCGGCGAGGCCGCCCATCATGGCCATCCCGGCGCCCGCGACGGTCGCGAAGCTGGGGAGGACGTGGAGCTTGGATTCGAGGGTGTAGCGCAGCTCGTCCGGGTCGGTGGCCGGCCGGCCCGCGCCGAGGCCGAGGTGGTAGAGCTGGATGTCCTTGTGGTCCCAGCCGATCTCCCCGAGACGGGGGTCGGCGGCGAGGGCCTTGGCGGCATCGATCGGCATGGGGATGCTGCTCCCTGTCGTTGGAGAACCGGGGCCGTGGAAGAGCCGTTGAAGAGCTGTGGAAGAGCTGTGGAAGACCTCGGTGCGGCCGTCCGCACCGTCGGCCGCACCGAGGTCGCATGCGGGGCCGGTTCTAGAACGCGTTCTAGAACCGGCCGGTGAGGGAATGTATAACGCACACCCCCGCACTTGGGAAGACTCTTGACTTCACGTCAGATCCGATGCGTGCGGGGCGTGTTGCCGGCCCGCCGGCGGCTTGGGCCATACCCTGCCCGCGTGGACCAAATGCCTGTTGATCACCGTGCGGCCCGCGCCCTGCGCGTCCTGCTGGAGCCGCCGAATCCGGCCCTGGCGCTCCAGCTCGGCCTCCAGCCGGACATCGAGGTCGTACGGGACCCGATGGCCCGGCCCGCGGTGGCCCTCGTGGAGGAACTCGCGGCCGTGACCGCCCTGCTGGCCGACGACCCGGAGTGCCGGGTGCTGGTCCTCACGGGCTCGGCGCACCCGGGCCTGGCGGAGGCCGCCCTCGCCGCGGGCGCGGCGGGCCTGGTGCTGCGCGACGGGCGGGTCGAGGAACTGGCGGACTGCATCCGCCGCGCGTCGACGGGCGAGACGGTGGTGGACCCGGCCCTGGGTTGACCGGTTGAATCCGGGTGAATCCTTTTCCGACACCGGCGCCTCTTATGCATGTGCCGACGCCCAGGTCGGCACCTGACCCGGAGGTTCTCATGATCGCTGTCGTTGCCGGCGCCGTCGCCGTTCTGCTGCTCTGCACCTGCACCGTCCTCGTGCTGCGCCGACGGGGCCGCTCCCGTGGCTGAGACGACCTGGCCCGCCGAGCCGCTGATCCTCGCCGCGCAGCGCGGGGACCTCGATTCGCTGACCGCGCTGGTCTCCGGCTCGCACCCGAACGTACGGAGGTTCGCGCACTCGCTGTGCGCCTCGCCCGAGGACGCCGAGGACGCGGCCCAGGAAGCGCTGATCATCCTCTACCGCAAGGTCGGGATGCTGCGCGCGTCCGGCGCCCTGGCCTCGTGGATGTTCCGCATCGTCCGCAACGAGTGCCTGCGCCGAGCCCGCCTGGCGCCGCGCGAGCGCGCTCCGCTGCCGGACACGGCCGTGCGGTCGGCCGAGGAAGAGGTACTGCAACGCCTGGAGGCGGCCCGGGTGGCGCGGGCGATCTCCGCCCTCCCCGAGGACCAGCGGCGCGTGCTGATCATGCGGGACATCCAGGGCTACAGCGGACGGATGGCCGCCCATGCGCTCGGGCTCAGCACCGCCGCGATGAAGTCGCGGCTGCACCGGGCCCGCGCGGCCCTCCACGACACCCTGCTCGGAGGCGACGATGAAGACCACTGACGGCCCCGACTTCGCGAGTTCCACCCTGCCCCGGCACCTGGCCCGCGGCGCGGTCGGCCTCGGCAGCCTGATCGGCGCCTTCGCGCTCCTGCCGCTCTACGGACCGCTCACCCTGGCCCTCGCCCCGGTCGGCCTGGTGGCCCTGCGCGGCTGCCCGATGTGCTGGGCGATCGGCCTGGCCCAGACCCTCTCCCGCGGCCGACTGCGACGGGAGTGCACGGACGGCCGGTGCGAACTGAAGCCGGCCTCCCGCTGACCCCGGCGGGGGCGCGGGCGGGTCCGCATGGGCCCGGCCGTGCCGTCCCGGCCACCGATTGACGGATTTCGCAGCAGCGCCCGCCCACCCGCTGGAGCAGGATGAGAGGCCTCGATCCAGCTTCGTGGAGGCAGAAACCATGCGAATGTCCGCCCTGTCCGCCACCGCCGCGCTCGTGCTCGCCACCCTCGCGGGAGGTGTGGCTCCGGCCGCTGCCGACTCCCCGGCCGGCCCGGTCCTCCGGGTCGACCTGGAGGCCGGAAAGGGCCTCCACCACAACGTCGGGACGGTGCTCTACGAACGCGTCGACGGCGAGGTGAACGCGGTCAGGATCCTCTCGGTGTACATCACCGGCGGCGAGCGCGACTGCGCCTGGGTGTCGTGGAACAACCCCTGGGACGGGGGCGTCTGGAGCAACCTGACCAGCGAGCCCTCCTGCAACGGCACCGGCCTGGAGGAGCACCCCGGCCAGATCATCAAGGCACCGGCCGGCCACCCGCTCAAGGTGCGCCTGGCGGGCGACCACTTGGGCGAGGTGGTGCACAAGGACATCCAGAAGCTCTGACCGGGCCGGGCCGGGGAGGTACCGGGCCGGGAGGCTACGAGCGGTCACCGGCCCGCTCGTGCCCGAACGCGGCGAGGAGCTCGCTCACGCCCCGGTCGGTGAACAGCCGCTTGGGCAGTGCCACAAGACACGTCCGGCGGCGCGTGCGGCCCGCGAACACGTGCAGCCGGGGCGTCTCGTGGTAGTACCGCACCTCGTCCCACACCATCCGCTGCGACTCCCCGCCGCGGAACACCTCGATGCCCGCGCCGTCCACCACGACCCGCTTCTCCTCGGCGGCCCTGCCCGTGCGGAAGCCCCGGCCCACCGCCCACCGCGGCAGGACCACCAGCACGAGGAGGCCGTACGCCGCCGCGATCCCGAGGAGGGCGGGCCGCACGGTGAGGCCGTCGGAGGACAGCGTCACGCCCGCCGCGGCGAGGAAGACCGTACTGAGGGCGGCCACCGCCCGGCCCCTGCGGAAATGTCCCGCCGCGCGGGCGGCCTCGTCGTACTCGTCCCGGGTCAGGCTGCCGGTGGCGCTGAAGGACGCCTCGTGTGTCTCGCTCACGGGGGCGGAGCCTAACGCCCCGCCCCCGTGGCCGAAAGCGCGTTCCTATCCCCGCCGCAGCAGGGTCACCACCGCCGCGCCGCCCAGTCCGATGTTGTGGGCGAGGCCGACCCGGGCGCCGGCGACCTGGCGGGGGCCGGCCTCCCCGCGCAGCTGCCAGACCAGTTCGGCGGCCTGGGCCAGACCGGTGGCTCCCAGTGGATGCCCCTTGGAGATCAGACCGCCCGAGGGGTTCACCACCCACCGCCCCCCGTACGTGGTCGCGCCCGACTCCACCAGCTTCCCGGCGGCGCCGTCCCCGCACATGCCCAGCGCCTCGTAGGTCAGCAGCTCGTTGATCGAGAAGCAGTCGTGCAGCTCCACCACGTCCACGTCCTCGATCCCGAGCCCGGACGCCTCGTACGCCTGCCGGGCCGCCGCCGCCGTCATCGGCTTGCCGACCACGTCGATGCACGAGCCCGACGCGAACGAGGCCTCCGTGTCCGTCGTCATCGCCTGGCCGACGATCTCCACGGCCTTGTCGTGCAGCCCGTGCCGCACCACGAACCGCTCCGACACCACCAGCGCCGCCGCGGCGCCGTCCGAGGTCGGCGAGCACTGGAGTTTCGTCAGCGGCGCATGGATCTCCTTCGCCGCGAGGATCTCCTCCACCGAGTAGACGTCCTGGAACTGCGCGTTCGGATTGTTCGCCGAATGCCGGTGGTTCTTCGCGCCCACCATCGCGAGCTGCGCGGCCGTGGTCCCGTACCGCTCCATGTGCTCCCGCGCCGCGTTGCCGAAGATCTGCGCCGTGGGCGGGGACATCTCGAAGCCGTGGCCCGCGGCCATGATCCCGTAGTGCCGGGCCACCGGGGAGGTCTTGAAATCGCCGCCGTCGGCGCCCCCGCCCAACGCGCCGCGCTTCATCTTCTCGAAGCCGAGCGCGAGCACGCAGTCGTTGATCCCGCCCTCCACGAACTGCCGCGCCATCATCAGGGCCGTCGAGCCCGTCGCGCAGTTGTTGTTGACGTTGTAGACCGGCACCCCGGACAGCCCCAGTTCGTACGCCGCCCGCTGGCCGGCGGTGGAGGCCTGGAAGCAGTAGCCCACCGGGACCTGTTCGACGAGCCCGTAGTCCACGCCCGCGTCCGCGAGCGCCGCCGTCCCGGCCTCCTTGGCCATGTCCCAGTACTGCCAGTCCCGTGACTCCGGCTTCTCGAACTTCGTCATGCCGACGCCCACGATGTACGACTTCATGCCCCTGGTGTCCCTTCAGTCCCTCGGGAGGCCGAGAATCCGCTCGGCGACGACATTGAGCTGGACCTGTGTGGTGCCCCCGGCGATGGTCAGGCAGCGGGACATGAGCATCCCGTGCACCGCCCGCTCCCCCGCCCCCTCCCGCACCGCGCCCGCCGGCCCCAGCAGTTCGAGCGCGAGCTCGGCGGTCCGCTGCTGGTGCGGGGTCTGGACGAGTTTGCGTACGGAGGCGCCCGCGCCCGGCTCCAGCCCCGACACCTGCTGGAGCGTGGTGCGCAGCCCGATGCAGGCCAGGGCGTGCGCCTCGGCGGCCAGCGCGCCGATCCGCGCCCTGTACGTGCCGTCGAGATCGGCGGCGCGTGCGAGCAGCGCCTCCAGACCGGTGTCGAAGGTCATCTGGTCGGCCATGTGGACGCGTTCGTTGCCGAGGGTGTTGCGGGCCACCTTCCAGCCGTCGTCGGCCGCGCCGACCAGGGCGTCCGCCGGGAGCTCCACGTCGTCGAAGTACACCTCGTTGAAGAGGGCCTCGCCGGTGATCTCCTTGAGCGGCCGGATGTCGATGCCGGGGGTGTTCTTCATGTCGACGACGAAATAGCCGAGCCCCTTGTGCTTGGGCGCGTCCGGGTCGGTGCGGGCGAGCAGGATCCCGAAGTCGGCACTGTGCGCGGAACTCGTCCACACCTTCTGTCCGTTGACCTTCCAGGAGCCGTCCTCCCGCCGCTCCGCACGGGTGCGCAGCGAGGCCAGGTCGGAGCCCGCGCCGGGCTCCGAGAAGAGCTGGCACCAGGTGAGGTCCCCGCGCAGCGTCGGCAGTGCGTAGGCCTCCCGCTGCGCCTGCGTTCCGTAGGCGATGAGTGAGGGCACCACCCAGGTGGCGATCCCCAGGTCGGCGACCTCCACCCCGGCCGCGGCCAGCTCCTGCTGGACGACGAGCTGTTCGACGGGCCCGGCGCCGAGCCCGTAGGGGGGCGGCAGGTAGGGGGCGGCGTAGCCGGTGGGGGCCAGGATCCGGCGGGCGGCCGCCGGGTCGAGCCCGCGCGCGTCCCCGATGGCGGTACGGGCCTTCGCGCGGTACGCCTGGGCCTGCGCCGGCAGTTCCAGGCGCAGCTCGCGCCGCGCTCCGCCCGCCGCGCACCGCACGGCCCGGACCCGGTGCCCGTCGCCGGGCCCCAGCAGCTGGCGGGCGACGAGCGCCCGCCGCAGGTAGATATGGGCGTCGTGCTCCCAGGTGAAGCCGATACCGCCGAGGATCTGGATGCAGTCCTTGGCGCAGGAGTAGGCGGCGTCCAGGGCGGTCCCGGCGGCGAGGGCGGCCACCAGCGAGCGGACCTCGGCGGGTTCGTCCATGGCCTGTGCGGCGTCCCAGGCCAGCGCGCGGGCCTGTTCGAGGCGGACCAGCATGTCGGCGCACAGGTGCTTGACGCCCTGGAACTGCCCGATGGGCCGGCCGAACTGCTCGCGCACCTTCGCGTACGAGGCGGCCGTGTGCAGGGCCCAGGCCGCGGTGCCGCAGGCGTCGGCGGCGAACAGCGTGCAGGCCAGGTCCCGGACCAGCGCCGCGTCCAGTTCCAGCAGCCGGTCGGGGGCGGTGGCGACCCCGCGCGCCCGCACCTCGGCGGTGGGCCGGGTCGGGTCGGCGCTCTCGTGCGTACGGATGTCCAGCGCGGTGGCGTCGACGGCGAACCAGCAGGTGCCGTGCGCGGCCTCGGCGGCGAGCAGCACCAGGTCGGCCTCGCCGGCGCCGAGCACGGGCGGCGCGGCCCCGTCGAGCAGGTACCCGCCGCCCTCGACGGCCACGGCGGTCAGCGTCCCGGGCCCGAGCGCGACCGCCCCGACCCGCCCGGAGAGGGCCTCGGCACCGGCGCGCTCCAGCAGTACGGAGGCCAGCGCGCTCGGCAGGTACGCCCCGGGCAGCGCGGCCCGGGCGGCCTCCTCGACGACGACGGCCAGGTCGAGCAGGGTCCCGCCGTCGAGGTGCGGCTCCAGCAGGCCCTGCGCGGTCATCGCGTCCCAGTAGGCGGGCCGCGCCCCGGTCTGCGGCGGGGTGTCGAGCAGCTTGCGGACCTCCTCCGGAGGCACGGCCCGCGCGACCCAGCCGCGCACCGCCTCGGCCAACTCGCGCTGTTCCTGCGTGATTCCGATGCCCATGCGCGGCAGACTAGAACACGTTCCAATCTGACGGAAGGTCAGATGACTGCTCGAATGCGGCCGGGCCGCACCGGCAGTGACACAGGAGCCAGGAGGCGCACCCCCTCCGCGATCGCCCCACGCGGACGCGCCGCCCTCACCGCAGGGCTCCCGCGTCCGTGACGGGAGGTGTTCTGCGCTTCGACGCATAGCCGGAGTCACCCGACTCATGCTCCCGCCGACCGGTCAGGACGTGGAGCGGCGCGCACAAGTCGGGCCATGTGACGCTGCGTTGCGATAGATCTCCGGGCAGTGACTCCGGTGCTCTCCTGTGGCAGGATCCCCTGCGTGGAGTGGACGACGCTGGTCGGGACGGGCCTCGGGGCTGTGCTGGGAGTGGGGGCCACCCTGGTCGGTGAGCACATTCGTTGGCGGCGCACCATCAGGGACAGCAGGCTGCAGGATCGCCGGAACCTGTACGTGGACGGTTTCGTCGCCCTCCGCCGTGAGTTCGTGGGAACTCTGATCACTCCGCGTTGTCCGTGAAACGTGACCGTCCCGTTCACGCGGCGGTACCACCCCTCGTGCGTCATGGAACCACGCAGACGCAGCGGCGCGCCGCGGGTCTGCACCATGCGCGACTGCCCCTGCGCACTGTCGGTGGCACAGGAGGCGATGACATACGGGCCACTGTCGCCGGACACGAGTCACCCTGCGTCGATCGCGATCCGCCAACGGGCGCCGCCCTGTGATTCAGCGGGTTGCGGGCACCGCCGCGAGTGCGGCCTTGGCGATCTCCTTGGCCTTCTGCTCGCAGGACCCGGGATGGTAGAGGCCGACCCGGACGACCAGGTTTCCGCGCCGGACGGAGAGCTCGCAGGGCCACTCGGTGCCGGTGGACCGCCAGTACGCCCCGTCGCCGAATCCGAGGTTGTTCACCCGCCTCCCGCCGGCCGCGTCGGCGGCGAAATCGGCCTGCTGGAGCTTGGCGTCGGCCGCGGCGTCGCCGCCCCGCTTGACGTCCCACCGCACCAGCGCGCTACGCCTGCCGGCCAGGGCGTCGTACCAGGAGCACATCGTGTGCGCCTGGGTCGCGCTCCTGCTGTGGAAGTCCTCCTTGGCATCCCGCCCGGCCAGCGAGATCTTCCGGGTGGCGTCCGGGCAGGTCGGCACGTCGGCGTAGGAGGCGGGACCGGTGCCCGCGGACCGGTCCAGGGCGTACGCACCGACGCCGACGCCCGTCGCCACAAGGACCCCGGCGGCCAGCAGGGCCACGGCCCGCGGCCGCATCCGCGGGGCCCGCCGCGCCGGGGTGTCCGACGGCTCGGTCGGAGGTCCGCTCGACCGGGGAGCAAGGGCGGGCGAGTCGGACTCCGTCACCTCGGCCGTCGGCTCCACCGCCTCCGGAGCAGCCTCCGGCAGCAGCTCCGTCTCGACCTCGGCGACGGGCTCAGGGCCGGGCTCGGGCTCAGGGGCGGGCTCATGCTCCAGCTCCGATTCCGGCTCCATCACCACGGTCGCCGTCTCCGCGGACAACAGCAGCCGGTCGATGTCGGTCCGTTGCGCGGCCAGCATCCGGTACACGGCGGGCGGCCACTCGCGGCTCGCCGGGGCCACCGGCCCGAGAAGTTCCAGCAGCTGCGCCGGGGTCGGCCGCGCGGCCGGATCCTTGGCGAGGCACCGCTCCACGATCCCGCGCAGCCCGGCGGGCACCGCGCTCAGGTCGGGCTCGGAGTGCACCACGTCGTAGAGGGTCCGAAGGGTCGAGGTCCCGGCGAAGGGGCTGCTGCCGGTGAACGCCATGACCAGCACCGAACCGAGCGAGAAGACATCGCTCGCCGGGGTCAGCGCCTTGCTCTCCGCCTGCTCGGGCGACATGAACGCGGGCGATCCGATCACCCAGCCCGTGCGCGTCAGCCCGGTGTCCCCCTCATCCTCGGCCTCGGTGGCCCGCGCGATGCCGAGGTCGATGACGCGTACCCCGTCCTCGGTGAGGAGCACGTTGTCGGGCTTGAGGTCGCGGTGGATCAGCCCCGCACGGTGGATCTCCGCCAGGGCCGATGCCAGTCCGGCCGCGAGCCGGTGGACGACGGACCCGTCCAGCACTCCGTCCGCCTTGACCACGGCGCCGAGCGAGGGCCCGGCCACGAACACCGAGGCCAGCCACGGGGTCGCCGCGTCCGGGTCGGCGTCCATCACGGCCGCCGTATAGGCGCCGGAGACCTTGCGCGAAGCCACTACCTCACGGCGGAAACGGGCCCGGAAGCCCGCGTCGTCGGCGAAGTGCGCAAGCACCTGCTTGACGGCCACGAGCCGCCCGTCGGGCCCCGCGCACAGCAACACCCGCCCCATACCGCCCTGCCCGAGCAGGCCAGCCACCTTGAACGGCCCCACATGCGTCGGACCGTCCGGTCCCACGAGCTCCATGTCCCCCCCCGACTCCCTCCCCCTGGACAGGGGTTGGATCATACCGAGACGGACCTCACGAACGCCTCGAACGCAGCAGGTTGGACGGTGAAGACGGGACCCTCGGGAATCTTGGAGTCCCGGACCGCGACGAGACAGGGCTGCGCGGCGACCTCGACGCACTGGCCACCGGTGTCGGCGCTGTACGAGGACTTGAGCCAGCCGGTGTCACCGAGCGGCGCGCACTCGACGCAGTCGCCGCCGGTGGTTCCGCTGTACGAGGACTTACGCCACTGCGCGCCCGTCAGGTTCCGGATGGTGTCCATAACGCTCCTCCATTACGCGGGCGATCCGTGCCGCCGAGCCCTCCAGGGGCAGGGCGGCTGCCTGCAAATGATCGTATCGGAGCGAACCCTCCCTGAGAGCGGGCGGATTGGCCGTCATATGGCCCTGCACGAAGTCCTCGGTGTAGACGATGTCGGGGTCGTCCTCGAACCGCAGAAGGTTGAACGTCCCATCCAGCCCCACGTGGGCGCCCGCCTCGAACGGCAGGATCTGCACCTTCACCCACTCCCTCCTCTGCAGGGCCAGCAAGTGGGCGAGCTGGTTCCGCATCACCTCTCGGCCACCGATCTCCTGATGCAGCACGGCCTCGCTCATCACCACCCACATCAGTGGCGGGTCTTCGCGGTCGAGGATCCGCTGCCGCTCCATCCGGGCGGCCACCTTCGCGTCGAGGTCCCCCTCGGTGCGCACGCCGAGCACGGCCCGCGCGTAGGCGGGCGTCTGGAGCAGTCCGTAGACCAGCTGCGCCTGGTAGGTCGAGATGTACGAGGCCCGGGCCTCCATCTCCGCGTACGGCTGGAACCACGTCGGCAGCTGGCACCGCAGTACCAGTCCCACCAGTCGCGAGAAGACCCCGCCGGTACCCAGGGCCGCGTCCACCCGCTCCGAGAAGTCCCGGGTCGGCACCCGCTTCGTCGTCTCGATCTGGCCGATCAGAGAACCCGTACAGAAGATGATCTCGCCCAACTGCGCCTGTTTCAGACCGGCCTGCTCCCGCAGCCGCCGCAGTTCGTAGCCGTAGTAGTCCAGCGGCGAGGCGCTGGGATCGAGCTCGCGGATCTTGACCATGAGGTGGTCACCCCCAAGTTCACGCTGTGCGTTCGGCGTTCGTTTCGCCCTGTCGCCGAGCGTAATCAGGCGCGTGCGCTCCGGTGCCCCGAATGGGGCAAGCGGTCACGGTCGGTCGGAAAGCGGCCCACCCCACCCCGGCCGTAGCGTCCTACCAGCGGGTAAGGCACCATGGGCCGCCACACACGATCACCGCCGGAGGAACCATGGCCACCCCCAAGCCGGAGACCCTCGCCGCCTTCGAGGCCGCCAAGGGGTTCATGCCCGTACGCGAGGGCCTCGCCCTGTACGAGGCGGCCACCGCCGCCGGGGCGCTCGGGCTGCCGCTGCTGGAGGTCGGTACGTACTGCGGCCGCTCCACCATCCTGCTGGCCGACGCGGCCCGCGAGGCCGGCGTGGCCGCGATCACCGTCGACCACCACCGGGGCAGCGAGGAGCAGCAGCCGGGCTGGGAGTACCACGACCCGACGGTCGTGGACCCGGAGGTCGGGCTGATGGACACACTGCCGACCTTCCGCCGGACCCTGCACAGGGCCGGGCTGGAGGACCACGTGATCGCGATCGTCGGCCGGTCCCCGCAGGTGGCGGCCGCCTGGGGCGGCGCGCTCGGCTTCGTCTTCATCGACGGCGGCCACACCGACGAGCACGCCACCGGCGACTACGAGGGCTGGGCCCCGCACGTCGCGCAGGGCGGCACGCTCGTCATCCACGACGTCTTCCCGGACCCGGCCGACGGCGGCCAGGCCCCGTACCGGATCTACCTGCGCGCCCTCGCCTCAGGCGCCTTCGAGGAGATCTCCGTCACCGACTCACTGCGCGTACTGCGCCGCACGGGCGCGGGCATCTGAGCCGACAAGCGCCGGGCAGACAATCACACCACGCCCCCGGATGGCGCAGGGTCCGGCCGGGCGACCGCGCAGCGGTCTAGCATCGCCGCGTGCGCAATGACGACAGCTCCCCGCCCCCCGAGTCCGGCTCCTCCGTCAGCCCGGACCGGCCCTGGTTCACCCGACGCTCGACGCTCGTCGTCGGGGTGGCCGCGCTCGCGCCGGCCGCTCTGGCGGGCTGGGTCCTGACCCAGGCGTTCGCCGGGTCCGGCTCGGACGGGCCCCGCCCGGCGCCGCTGCCCGCCTCGCACTCGGCCCTGTCGCCGGGCCAGCGGGACGCGAAGCCCGGCTCCACCCCGAGCGCAAGTGCGAGTACGAGCCCCAGTGCGAGTACGAGCCCCAGTGCGAGTACGAGCACCCCCGCGGCCGCGCCCGCACCCGCCAAGGGCCCCCTCTCCGGCCGGACCGTGGTCGTCGACCCCGGTCACAACACCGGGAACTTCCAGCACACCGACGAGATCGACCAGCAGGTCGACATCGGCACGGCCCGCAAGGAGTGCGACACCACGGGCACCACGACGAACGCCGGCTACAAGGAGGCGGACTTCACCCTCGACGTCTCCCGGCGCCTGCGGACCGCCCTGGAGGCCCAGGGCGCCAAGGTGGTCCTCACCCACCAGGCCGACCGCCCGTGGGGCCCCTGCATCACCGAGCGCGCCCGCATCGGCAACGAGGCGAAGGCCGACGCCGTCGTCTCGGTCCACGCCGACGGGGTCTCGGCCGGCAACCGCGGCTTCCACGTGATCCTTCCGGCCAAGGTCAAGGGCGGCAGCGCCGACACCGCGAAGATCGTCGGGCCGTCCCGGGAACTCGGCGAGCGGATCGCCGGGAACTTCGCCCGCACCACCGGCTCCGCCCCCGCCAACTACCTCGGGAGCGGTACCGGCTTGGTCGTCCGGGACGATCTCGGCGGACTGAACCTGTCAACTCAGCCCAAGGTGTTCATCGAATGCGGCAACATGCGTGACGCCAAGGACGCGGCGCAGCTGACGAGTCCGGAATGGCGGCAGAAGGCGGCCCAGGGCATCGCGGACGGCATCGTCGGCTTCCTCGGCGGGTAGTCCTCCTCGGGAGTCCGGCGGGACCGCCCGCCGACCCGATCATCTCGGCCGCCGGAAACCTCCGTACCATGGTGCCGCCCGCCCGCTGCGGGCACGCTCTGCCACCGCGGCACCACGAGACGACGACCGAGACCGAGAAGGACACCTGAGACGTGAACATCCGCTCCCTCACTCGAGGCGACGGCGTGGTGATCGGAGCAGCGGCGCTGCTGTTCATCGCCTCGCTCCTCGATTTCTACTCCGCCAACGGTGCTGACCTGCCGAACGGATGGAGCACCAAGTCCTACCTCCTGGTGCTCCCCACGATCTTCCTGGCCGGCTTCATCGCCGCCGGCCTGCTGATCGCGGCCCGCTTCCAGCCGGAGACCCGCAAGGTCCTCGGCCTGCCGCTGGCGACGTGGGGCACCGTGCTCGCCGTCTCGGCCGCCTGGGCCTCGCTGTGGTCGCTGATCACCTGCCCGGACCTGCTCGACCTGGGCGCGGGCTCGCTCCTGGCCTTCCTCGCCACGCTGGCCCTGGCCGGTGTGGCCGTGGCCGGCGCGAAGATCCCGGCGCTGGCCGGGCAGCTGGTTCCGGAGCCGAGGCCGGCCGCCGTCCCGCCGTACGCGGGGCAGCCGGGTCAGGTGGGCCAGTCGCAGCCGGGCGCCGGGTACGGCTACCCGGGCGCGCAGCAGACCCCGTACGGTTCCACCCCGCAGCCGGTCCCTCCGTACGGCGGCGCGCAGAGCCCGGCCCCGGGTCCCGGTCCGCAGGACTCGCACCAGACCCCGGCCCCGGCGGCGGACTTCACGCCGTTCTGGTTCGCGGTGCCGGTGGCCCGTCCGCTCTACGGGGAGGACGGCTCCCCGAGCCCCATCGCCGAGCTCGCGCCCGGCACGTGGTACCTGGCCGTCGAGCAGCGTGGCGCGGCCACCCTGATCGCCCAGACCCAGGACGGTCGCCGCGGCGTCCTGAACGACACCTCGGGCATCCAGCGCGGCTGACCCCGCCCCGGACCCGGCCGACGGCCCCCCGCCCTTCCGGGCGGGGGGCCGTTGCCCTACAGTCACCTGACGCCTCGTCAGATTCTGGAGGGACCGCAGATGCGCCTCGGACTCGCACTCGGCTACTGGGGCCGCAGCCCCCACCCCGACCACCTCGACCTCGCCACCGAGGCCGAGAACCTCGGCTACCACTCGGTGTGGACCGCCGAGGCCTGGGGCTCGGACGCCTTCACCCCGCTGACCTGGATCGCCGCGCACACCTCGCGGATCCGCCTGGGCACGGCCATCGCCCAGATGGCCGCCCGCACCCCGACCGCCACCGCCATGCACGCCCTGACCCTGGACCACCTCTCCGGCGGCCGGATGATGCTCGGCCTCGGCCTGTCCGGGCCGCAGGTGGTCGAGGGCTGGTACGGACGCCCCTTCCCCGCCTCGCCGCTCACCGCGACCCGCGAGTACGTGGACGTCATCCGCCAGGTGCTGCGCCGCGAGGGCCCGGTCGCGCTGGACGGCCGCTTCCACAGCCATCCGTACCGCGGCGAGGACGGCACCGGCATCGGAAAACCGCTCAGGCCCATCACCCACCCGCTCCGGGCGGACCTGCCGGTACTCCTCGGCGCGGAGGGCCCGAAGAACATCGCCCAGACCACCCGCATCGCGGACGGCTGGCTCCCCCTGTACTGGTCGCCGACCCGCACCGACGTCTACCGGGCCTCGCTCACCGACCTCCCCCAAGGCTTCATGATCGCGCCGATGGCCCGCGCCAGGGTCTGCGACGACGTCGCGGAGGGACTGCTGCCCGTCAAGGCGATGCTCGGCTTCTACATCGGCGGCATGGGCCACGCGGCCCGCAACTTCCACGCCGACCTGATGGCCCGCATGGGCTACGAGGAGGAGGCCCGCCGCATTCAGGAACTGTTCCTCGCGGGCCGCAAGGAGGAAGCGGTCCTGGCCGTCCCGGACGCGTTCGCCGACGAGATCTCCCTCATCGGGCCCCGGGAACGGATCGCCGAACGCCTGGAACTCTGGCGCAAGGGCCCGGTGACCGACCTCCTGCTCACCGCCCCGGACCCGCACACCCTGCGCGTCCTGGCGGAGCTCAACAGTTAGGCACGGCGGCCAGCAGCTCGCGGACGTCCAGCGGCATGACGGCGATCTCGATGCTGCCGCCGCCGTCAAAGGTGCAGGTGACGATCCGCGAGCCGGGGTTGATGGAGATCCCCTCCTTCACGGAGGGCACCCGCACCCCGCCGGCCCGCCCGCCGGGCAGCTCCACCGGCTCACCCCGCTGCGGAACCCACCGGGCCGCGCCCTGCTCCTCGAACACCCGCCCGGGCCGCCAGCGGCCCTCCCCGGCCGGGATCCGCGCCATGCACGGAATCCCGGGCACGGGCCCGGCGGCCGTCCTCGCCCGATGCTTGCGCCGCAGCAGCCACCCGGCCCCGAGGACGCCGAGCCCGACCACCACGATCTCGATCACCCACCCATTGAACCAGCCCGGGTGCGGGCCGGTGACCGCACCCGGGCCGGAGGGGCTAGCCGCCCAGCTGGGAGGCGCTCGGGACCTTGTCCGTCACCGTCGCGCCCGCACTCTGGCCGGCTTCCTTCACACTGTTGATGACGCTGTCGAAGGCGTCGATGTCACCGTCGCCCGCCTGACCCTTGCGCAGCTTGCCGCCCAGCCCCTTGAGGGACTCGATGCCCGCCGCGAGCGGGGCCACCGCCTTCGCCAGCAGCGGGTCGCCCTTCGCGTTCTGCGTCGCCGCCTTCAGCCGGTTGTACGCGAACGCACCTGCGAGGCCCGCCTTGATCAGCGCGAAGGTACGGCCCTTGGCGCCCTTCTTGAACTTCCCCGCACGGTACGGCTTGACGATCCACTGGTACGTCGCACCGGCCGCCAGGCTCGCGTTGGCGACGAACCGGGTCTTGGCGAACTTCTGCTTCTCGGCGGAGGTGCTGGGCGACGGCGTCGCCGCGGCCAGTTCGTCGGCCTCGGCGGCGACGGGCTCCGCCGCCGCGAGGGCGGCCAGCTCCCCCATCGACGCGGCGGAGAGCTCCTCGCGCGGGCCGTTGCCGCCGCTGCCGCATGCGGTGGCGCCGACCATCAGCGCGGTGGACAGGACCACCGCCGTGACGGCGCGGCGGAATCGGACGGTCGTGGGTTCGGACACGGTTTCCCTCCGGGGACTGAGGCGTCCTCCGCAGCCTCACCCCGGTCCCCCCGCCCCGCCACCGGGGGAACCCGTTCGGGTTCGCGCCACGGGTTTACGACACCTCAGGGCGGCAACACGGGCCGTATGAGCACTCACACACGAGTACGCACCCGAGGAAGCAGTCAGGCAGGACGTGCCGTCGCGCTGGTGGCGGACGTGCTCGCCTTCGTGATCGCACTGTGGATCCTGCTCTACTTCCTCGAGGCCAACCAGGGCAACTCCCTGGTCGACCTCATCCACGACGTCGCCTCCTGGCTCGCGTCCTGGTCCTACGACCTGTTCACCTTCAGCCGTGAATGGGTCCAGGTCGTGGTCGGCTACGGCATCGCCGCCGTCACCTACCTCCTCGTCGGCCACGCCATAGCCGGCTGGCTCTACCGCCGCTGACCGGCCGGCGGCGGCGTCAGCCGCAGCAGTCCGGCTCCAGCCCCGCCGGGAGCGAGGACCCGCCGAACACCACGGTGGTGGCCTCGTCCCCGCCGAGCGCCGCGACGGCGAGCAGCAGGGACCCGGCGGTCCAGGTGGTCTGCTCGACCGGCCAGACGGCGTCGTCCTGGAACACGTAACCCGTCCAGTACATGCCGTTGTCCGCGCGCAGGTGACCGATCGAGCGCAGGATCTCCAGCGCCCGGTCCGACTCCCCCGTCGCCCACAGCGCGAGCGCCAGCTCGCAGGACTCGCCGCCCGTCACCCACGGATTGGGCAGCACGCAGCGCACGCCCAGGTCCGGGACCACGAACTCGTCCCAGCGACCGTCGAGGCGCGCCTTGGCCTCGGAGCCCGTCAGGGCCCCGCCGAGGACCGGGTAGTACCAGTCCATCGAGTAGTGGTTCTTGTCGAGGAACCGCTCCGGGTGGCGCCGGATGGCGTGCCGCAGCGCGCCCGCCGCGAGCTCCCAGTCGGGCTGCGGCTCCTCGCGGTGCTCGGCGATGGCCAGCGCGCAGCGCAGCGCCTGGTGGATGGAGGAGGAGCCGGTGAGCAGGGCGTCGGTGACGGCCGTGCCGTCCGCCTCCCGCTTCCAGCCGATCTCGCCGCCCGGCTGCTGGAGCGCGAGGACGCACTCCACGGCCGCGTAGACGGCCGGCCACATGCGGTCGAGGAAGGTGTCGTCGCCGGTGGACAGGTAGTGGTGCCACACGCCGACGGCTATGTAGGCGGTGAAGTTGGACTCGCGGCTCGCGTCCTGCGGCTCCGCGGTGTCCACCCCTTCCGGCCGGTCGGCGTAGGCCGCGAACCAGGAGCCGTCCTGGTTCTGGTGCCGGGCCAGCCACGCGTACGCCCGGTCCGCGGCCTCGTGCTCACCGCCCGCGTCCAGCGCCATCGCGGCCTCGGTGTGGTCCCACGGGTCCAGGTGGTGCCCGCGGAACCACGGTATGGCGCCGTCGGCGCGCTGTGCGGCGAGGATGCCCGCCACCGTCAGGGCGGCCTCCTCCGCCGTCAGTACGCCGTCCAGGACCAGGTGTTCGGTGCGCCCGGGAGAGCTCACTGGGCGGCGCCGACGGGAAGGTGCGGCTTGGTGGCGTACGCCACGAAGCTCTTGCCGATGATCGGGTTCAGGGCCTGCTCCGCCAGCCGCGTCGCCATCGGCTTCTTCATGATGTCCCAGACCAGGAGCTTGTGGTACGCCTTCACGGGCAGCGCCTTGTCGTTGTCGACGCCGAAGGCGCACTTGAGCCACCAGTACGGCGAGTGCAGGCCGTGCGCGTGGTGCGTGCCGTACGGCTTGAGGCCGGCGGCCTTCATCTTGCCGAGCAGCTCGTCCGCCTTGTAGATGCGGATGTGGCCGCCCTCGACCTCGTGGTAGGCGTCGGAGAGCGCCCAGCAGATCTTCTCGGGGCCGTAGCGCGGCACGGTGATGGCGATGCGCCCGCCGGGCTTGAGCACGCGGACCATCTCGGCGAGCACGCCCTTGTCGTCGGGGATGTGCTCCATCACCTCGGAGATGATGACGACGTCGAAGGAGTCGTCGGGGAAGGGCAGGGCGAGCGCGTCGCCCTCCATCGCGGTGGCGGTGGCCCCGATGGGGGCCTCGCCGGCCTCCTTCATCGCGGCGAACCACTTGGCGACCTCGCGGATCTCCTCGCCGTTGCGGTCGACGGCGACCACCTGGGCGCCTCTCCGGTAGCACTCGAAGGCGTGCCGGCCTGCGCCGCAGCCCAGGTCGAGTACGCGGTCGCCTGCGGCGAGCGGGAACCGGGAGAAATCGACGGTCAGCACGGGGTCCTGCCTTCGCGGTCGCGGGGGTGTTCGGGGGATGGGGAAGAAGCGGGGGGGTGGCGGAAGGTCAGCGCGCCCGGCGGGTGCGGCCGGCGGTGGCCTGCTCGATGGCGGCGCGGTAGTGCGCGACGGTGCCCTCGGCCGCCTTGGCCCAGGTGAACCGGGTCAGCACCCGGTCGCGCCCGGCGGCTCCGAGGCGGGCCCGCAGCTCCGGATCGCCCAGCATCCGGCCCAGGGCGGCGGCGAGTGCGCCCGCGTCGCCCGGGGGCACCGCGAGGCAGGTCTCGCCGTCGGGTCCGGCGACCTCGGGAATCGCGCCGCCGGTGGTGGCGACGAGCGGGGTACCGGTGGCCATGGCCTCGGCGGCCGGGAGCGAGAAGCCCTCGTAGAGGGAGGGCACGCAGGCGATCTGGGCGCTGCGGACGAGGTCGACGAGCTCGGCGTCGGTGATGCCCTTGACGAAGCGGACGGCGTCCTGGAGTCCGTAGGTCTCGATGGCGCGGGCGACCGGGCCCTGCTCGGCGCGCTTGCCGACGACCACGAGGTGGGCCTCGGGCTGCTCGGTGCGCAGCTTCGCGAGCGCCTCCACGAGGTACACGAGCCCCTTGAGCGGCACGTCGGCGCTGGAGGTGGTGACGATGCGGCCCGGCACCTCGGCGACGGACGGGTCCGGCGACCACAGGTCGGTGTCGGCGCCGATGTGCACGACGTGGATGCGCTCGTCGCGGACACCCAGGTGCTGGGCGATCTCCTGCCGGGAGGAGCCGGAGACGGTGAGCACGGACGGCAGTCGGCGGGCCACGCGGCCCTGCATGCGGGTGAAGGCGTACCAGCGGCGCACGGAGGCCCGCTTGAGGCGGCCCGTCGCGGCGTCGAGGTCGAGCCCCCGGTCGACGGTGATCGGGTGGTGGATCGTCGTGACCAGCGGGGCGCCGAGGTCGGCGAGGAGGCCGTACCCGAGCGTCTGGTTGTCGTGGATGACGTCGAAGTCACCGGCGCGCGCGGCCAGATGGCGGCGGGCGCGCAGCGAGAAGGTCAGCGGCTCCGGGAAGCCGCCGGTCCACATGGTGGCGACCTCGACGGCGTCGATCCAGTCCCGGTACTCGTCGCGCTTCGGCGTACGGAAGGGGTCGGGGCTGCGGTACAGGTCCAGGCTCGGGAGCTCGGTGAGCGAGGCGCCCGTGTCGAGCACCGGGTAGGGCTGCGCGCCGATGACCTCGACGGAGTGCCCCAGCTGTACGAGCTCGCGCGAGAGGTGGCGGACGTAGACGCCCTGACCGCCGCAGAACGGGTTCCCCTTATAGGTGAGGAGTGCGATACGCAGCGGGCGATCGCCGTCGGCGGCGGAACCCGCGAAAGGGCTCGTCACCATGGCCTCAGCGGTCACTCTCGGCCCCCTTCTCACTGCAACTTTCGCCGGAGCGTAACCGCTCGCATAATGTAGAACAAGTTTCAGACTTGATCCGTCGAAGACCATTGAATCTACCGGCCGGAAACCACACCGTAAGAGGCGGAGCAGGTGATTCGCGCCACGGCTCCGACGCCTGCGATGCTGGCCGCCGACCAGCCCGGATTCAGCCCGCGCAACGACACGGAACGGGACACATGACAGCGGAAGTGAAGGCCGTCACCACACCGGCGTCGCCTCCCCTGACGGAGCGCCAGGAAGCGCGCCGCCGCCGGATCCTGCACGCCAGCGCCCAGCTGGCCAGCCGGGGCGGTTTCGACGCGGTCCAGATGCGCGAGGTCGCGGAGGCGGCGGGCGTGGCGCTGGGCACGCTCTACCGCTACTTCCCGTCCAAGGTGCACCTGCTGGTCGCCACCATGCAGGACCAGCTCCAGCACATGCACACCACGCTGCGCAAACGCCCGCCGGCCGGGGACGATCCGGCGGCCCGGGTCGCGGAGACCCTGATGCGGGCCTTCCGCGCCCTCCAGCGGGAGCCGCAGCTGGCCGACGCGATGGTGCGCGCACTGACGTTCGCGGACCGCAGCGTGAGCCCCGAGGTTGACACGGTGTCCCGGCTGACCACGGCGATCATCCTGGACGCGATGGGCTTGGAGCAGGCGCCGACGGCGGAACAGCTCTCGGCGGTCCGCGTCATCGAGCACACCTGGCACTCGGCACTGATCACATGGCTTTCCGGCCGCGCCTCGATCGCCCAGGTCAAGATCGACATCGAAACGGTGTGCCGCCTGATCGACCTGACGTCCCCGGAAAAGGCCTGAACCAGCCGCTGGGGCGGCCCGGTGCGGGGCCTACCGGGTGCTGGGGCGGTGGGGTAGCGCACCTCGGGTACGGAGACACCCTCGACGGGGCCGGCGCACACCGCGCCGCCGGGGCGGATCGCTATGCCCTTCTCGATCACGCGTCCGCAGTCCGTCCGGGGCCGGCGACCGGCCGCAGCGGCGCGCCTTCACCCTGGGCCGAGCGCCGAGTATCGGCCACCGGCCGCCCTGGACGCGATGAATGACTGGACTGACAGAATCTACGCCCTTGTCACGACAATCATCTTGAAACGGGCGAAAATAAATGGTGAAATATCCACACGATGGCCGCCGAATCGGTCTGGAAGAGCTTGAGCCACCAAATTCAATATTCCTTTGCCGTTCAATGTGAGCCCGCGAAGGATCTCCCTCGTTCCCACACGGGGAATCAGGGGAGGGAATTTCATGAACATTGCCGGCAGATCCGCCAGCTTCGCCATCGTGGGCGCAGCCATTGCGGCCTTAGGCCTCGCGACACCGGCCACCGCGGACGCCTCTGCGACCGCCAGCGTCTCCGGAGCCACCGTCACCGTCCACCACCGCGGCGACGGCACCCAGCCTCCCGCAGAGCTGGGCAACCCCTCCGAATGGGGAGTCGTGACGTTCAAGACGGACGCCTCGACGAGTTCTTTCAGCGCGCAGGCGCAGGCATGTATCAGCCCGCCCACCGGCGGAACCTGGTGTTACGGCTGGTACCCGCGGGAGGTCAGCCCCGGGGTAATACACAAGTACTGCTACTCGAACTACTACCAGGGGACGAGGGGGCACTCGTCCACGGTGAAGCTCGCGGGCGATACGCGTCGCGTCTGGGCGGCAGCCGGTGGCACCACCAACGCCAACCTCACCGCGGGCCTCGCCTACACCTGCTCCACCTACTACAGCGTGGACTAGGTTCCGGCCGCCGCACCAACCAGTAACTCCTCGGACGGTGCGGTAGGTTGAGGAGTCACTCCGGGGTCGCTCGGACACCCGCGCGGCCCCGGAGTGGCGGCACCTCCTCCACGCCGGGTCCACCCATCGAACGGGGGAAGAACCATCACAGGCTCAACACGTGCTCGCGTCGTGCCGGTCGTCGTGTCTCTCGCATCGGGGCTCCTGCTCGGCCTCGTGGGCCCCGTTGCCGGGAAATGGGACAATCCATTCTGCGTCGCCGCGGGTATTGTCTTTTCCAGCGGCTGGCCGTGGGCCTGTTACGCCTTCATGGTGGGCCACTTCCGGCGATCCAAGATCGAATCGGCCTTGCTGGCGTCTTTGGGGCTGGCCATCGGTGTCGTCACGTACTACCTCTTCAAGGACATGAATCCCACCATTCCTGCCGGCATGCAGGAAGCCACCTCGATTCCGGCCGGAATGGAGCCTGACACCTCCGGCCAGGGGAAGATCCTTCTGTGGGGAGCAGCGGCCTTCGTGTTCGGCGCGCCCGTGGGGCTCATGGGGAACGTGGCCCGAAATCCCGGAATCGGCGGCCTCTTGTTCCGTCTGGTCGTTCCCCTCACCGCCTTCTTCGAGGCGACTCAGCGCTTGAGCGTGGAGGCGGACTCGGAGGGGGCGGTTTTCGCCCTGACCTGGAATGTCACTCGCATGGCGGCATGCGTCGCCGCCGTGGCTCTCATCGGACACACCGTGTGGAGCTGGCGTGCTCGGCGTGACCGGGCCGAGGCACCGGCGGACGCTGCGGCGCCGGTGCGGCGTCTCTGACCCCTGGTCCGCCGGAAGAGCCCGCGGCGCACCGCGATCTCGGTGGACAGGGGTCGGCGACCACCGCCGGCCCGACGGCACCGGGTGGGTGAGCCTCGCCGACCCCAAAGGCAACGAGTTCTGCGTCGAGCGGAGCGCCGCCGAGCGGCTGTGACCCCGGGTGCCCGACGCGATGGGCCTGGAGCAGGCGCCGACGGCGGAACAGCTCTCGGCGGTCCGCGTCATCGAGCACACCTGGCACTCGGCACTGATCACATGGCTTTCCGGCCGCGCCTCGATCGCCCAGGTCAAGATCGACATCGAAACGGTGTGCCGCCTGATCGACCTGACGTCCCCGGAAAAGGCCTGAACCAGCCGCTGGGGCGGCCCGGTGCGGGGCCTACCGGGTGCTGGGGCGGTGGGGTAGCGCACCTCGGGTACGGAGACACCCTCGACGGGGCCGGCGCACACCGCGCCGCCGGGGCGGAAGCCGGCCCGCTCGCAGAAGGCGCGTGCGCGGGTGTTGCCCTCCAGGACCCACAGGCGCAGCGCCAGGTAGGGGGCCCGCAGCAGGACCTCGTCCACGAGGGCCCGCCCGATTCCGGTGCCGATGAGGTCCGGACGGACGTAGATGGCGTACAGCTCGCCCTCGCCCACGGGGAGGTCGTCGCCGCGGGCCGGCCCGAAGCAGGCCCAGCCGACGACGGCGCCGTCCGCGCTCTCGGCGACGAGGTTGGTCATTTCGCCGGACGCGTCGAAGTAACCGCGTCGCCGGGCGGCGTCGTCGCAGATGCTGAGCCCGTCGAGATAGGACTGGGGCATCAGGCCGGCATAGGCGTGCTGCCAGCCGCGGACACGCAGGGTGGAGACGGCCTCGATGTCCGCCTCGGTCATGGCACGGACGGGTATCTGCGGGGCGGTGGGGGCGGTCATGGGCACGGGGGTTCCCACGCGCCCTCGCGCCCGCTGCGGAGCATGGCCGTCTTCGGCTGAGGAGCTCACGGCGGCCCCGGTATCGCTCGCGCCGTACCGGGGCGCTGCCGCGCACGTCACTCCTCCGGCGGGAACACCGGTTCACCCGTCGCCGCCAGGGTGATCAGGATGGCCTCCACCGGGCAGCCCTCCGCCGCCGTGAGGGTCGGCTCGTTCGCGTCCGACTGCGGCGCGCGCGGGTGGGACTGGCGTGCCGAGTCCAGGACGAAGCCGTCCGGGGCGTGGTTGACGCACATGCCCGAGCCGATGCAGACCCCGCGGTCCACCTCGACCAGCCAGCGGTCACCCATCAGGCACCCGCCTCATAGCCCGCCGGGAGGTGGATCATCTTGTGCTCCAGGTACTCGCTCAGCCCCTCCGGGCCGAACTCCCGCCCCACGCCGCTGTTCTTGTAGCCGCCGAACGGGCCGAGCATGTCCAGGCTGAAGGTGTTCACGTTGAAGGTGCCGGTGCGGATCTGCCGGGCGAAGTCGATGCCGTGCTCGACGTCGCCGGTCCAGACGCTGCCGCTGAGGCCGAATTCCGAGTCGTTGGCGACCCGTACCGCCTCGGCCTCGTCCCCGTAGGGGATCAGGCAGACGACCGGGCCGAAGATCTCCTCGCGCGCGATCCGCATGGAGTTGTCGACGTCCCCGAAGAGGGTGGGCTCCACGTACCAGCCCTGTTCCAGGCCCGCCGGGCGGCCGCCGCCCGACAGGACCTTCGCGCCCTCCTCCTGACCGATGCGGATGTAGTCCAGCGAGCGCTGCTGCTGCCTCTTGGCCACCAGCGGGCCGAGCTGCGTCGCCGGGTCGAGCGGGTCGCCGACGATCAGCGCGCCGGCCGCCGCCGCGAGGGCCTCGGCCACCTCCTCGTAGCGGCTGCGGGGGGCGAGGATGCGGGTCTGGGCCACGCAGGCCTGGCCGTTGTTCATCCAGGCCGCGGGGACGATCCCGGCGACCGCGGTCGCCACGTCGGCGTCCGGGAGGACCACGGCGGCCGACTTGCCGCCGAGTTCGAGGGTGACGCGGGTGAGGTTGCGCGCGGCGACCTCCATCACGCGCCGGCCGGCCGCGACCGAGCCGGTGAAGGCGATCTTGTCGACGCCGGGGTGGCCGACCAGGTACTCGCTGACCTCGCGGTCGGCGGGCAGGATCGACAGCACGCCCTCGGGAAGTCCGGCCTCGCGCGCGATGTCGGCGAGGATGTAGGAGTCCAGCGGCGCCTCGGGCGACGGCTTGAGGATCACCGTCGAACCCGTCAGCAGCGCCGGCGCCAGCTTGGCCGCCGCCACGAACTGCGGGACGTTCCACGGGATGACGGCGGCGACCACGCCCACCGGCTCCCGGCGCACCAGGATCGGGCCGAGGACGCCTTGGCGGTGCTCCTCGTACGGGTAGGCGCGGGCGACCGTGATCGCGGCGTCGTAGACCATCATCGGGCCGAGCGCCTGGGCCAGGACGCTCCAGGAGTACGGGGAGCCGTTCTGGGAGCTGATGGACCGGGCGATCTCCTCGTGCCGGACGGCGATGGCGTCCTTGATCCGGGAGACGACGGCGATCCGCTCGTCCAGGGTCATCCGCGGCCAGGGCCCCTCGTCGAACGCCTTGCGCGCGACGGCGACGGCGCGGTCGACGTCCGCCTTCGAGGCGTGCGGGACGGATCCGATGACCTGCTCGGTGTGGGGGGAGACGATCCGGATCGTGTCGGTGCCCAGCGGATCCGTCCACTCCCCGCCGATGAACAGCTTTCCGTGTTCCACGAGCTCGGTCATGGCTGATGCCTCCTGCGGCTTGGCGTTCCAGAACTGATACCAGTTCTAGTTAGAGGAGTCCACGGCCAGGACGGAACGGTGGCGACAGCGGCACAACCGCGGCGGAGAAGATCGAACGGCTAGTCAGGGAGCCCGGAAAGTGGTCGACTTGGGCTACTACTGGAACACGTTCTCATCCGAGGGCGGCAACAGGGGAGGACGAGGGCGCATGACGGAGGACGGCACGTCACAGGCCACCGAGGACGCACCGCAGGACACATCGCAGGACACATCGCAGGTCACCGAGGACACACCGCAGGTCACCGACCACGGCGGAGGGGTATGGGCCCTCAAGGTCCCCATCCCCGACAACCCCCTCGGCCACACCCTCGTCCACGTCCTCGACACCGACCGCGGCCCGGTCCTCATCGACACCGGCTGGGACGACCCCGCCTCCTGGGACACCCTCGTCGCCGGCCTCGCCGCACTCGGCATCGCGATCGCCGACGTCCACGGCGTCGTCATCACCCACCACCACCCCGACCACCACGGCCTCTCCGGCCAGGTCCGCGAGGCGTCCGGCGCCTGGATCGCCATGCACGCCGCCGACACCGAGGTCGTCGTCCGCACCCGCGCCTCCGAGCCCGGCGTCTGGTTCGACTACATGAGCGACAAGCTCGCCGCCGCCGGAGCCCCCGAGGAGCACATCGCCCCGCTGCGCGCCGCCCGCGCGAGCGGCCGTACGCGGACCCTGCCCGGCCTGCGCGCCGCCGTCCCCGACCGGGAGATCGTCCCCGCCGAGCTGCTCCCCCTCGCCGGGCGCCGGCTGCGCGCGATCTGGACCCCCGGCCACACCCCCGGCCATGTCTGCCTGCACCTGGAGGAGCAGCACCCGGCGAACCTCCCCGGCAACGGCCGCCTCTTCTCCGGGGACCACCTGCTGCCCGGGATCTCCCCGCACATCGGCCTCTACGAGGCCCCGGAGGACACCCGCGTCACCGACCCCCTCGGCGACTACCTCGACTCCCTCGAACGCATCGGCCGGCTCGGCCCCGCCGAGGTGCTCCCCGCCCACCAGCACGCCTTCACCGACGCCCCCGCCCGCGTACGGGAACTCCTCGACCACCACGACGAGCGGCTCGCCCACCTCCGGGCCCTGCTGGCCGAGCCGCTGACCCCGTGGGCGCTGGCCGAGCGGATGGAGTGGAATCGGCCCTGGGAGCAGATCCCGTACGGCTCCCGCAACATCGCCGTCTCGGAGGCGGAGGCCCATCTGCGGCGGCTGGTGAAGCAGGGCCGTGCCGAGGCGGTGCCGGGTACGGACCCGGTGACGTACCGGGCCGTGTAAGGGGCACCCGGCCCATGCGCCCCGGAGGCCGCCGGTTACGGGCCGGTAGAGTGAACCCGTCGTCCACACCTCTGTACGGGGGGAAGCCGGTGCAATTCCGGCGCTGACCCGCAACCGTGACCCACACCCGGCACCGCCCGGGCGGGGAGCCGGAATGCCCCGTACCGCAGGTGCGCGGCTCGTGCCGCCGGAGCCCCGGCGGCCGGCACCGTCGAGGTAAACGGAGCCGGAGCCCGGTGCCTGTGCGTGCCTGCTGCCGGTTCCCCCGTACGAGAGGCACCCGCACCCCATGATCGTCCGTCGCAGCGCAGCCGCGCTCGCCGCCTCCGCCGTGCTCTGCGTGGGCGCCGCCCCCGCAGCCCTCGCCGACACCGCGCCGCCCGCCTCCCCCTCCGCGCCGCCGGCCGTCCCCGCCGGTCTCTACGGCAAGAACGACCCCACCTACGACGGCGTGTGGCGGCAGTCCTTCGCGCTGCTCGCCCAGCACACGGTCGGCGTCAAGCCCTCCCTGAAGTCCATGGTCTGGCTGGTCGGCCAGCAGTGCCAGAACGGCGGCTTCACCTCCTTCCGTGCGAACCCCGCCGTGGAGTGCGACGCGAAGACGATGTACGACACGAACGCCACGGCGGCGGCCGTGCAGGCCCTGCAGGCCCTCGGCGGCCACGACGGGGACGTCAGGAAGGGCGTCGACTGGCTGAAGTCCGTCCAGAACGAGGACGGCGGCTGGAGCTACGTGCCCGGCTCCCCCAGCGACGCCAACTCCACCGCCGTGGTGATCAGCGCGCTCGCCGTGGCGGGCGAGAAGCCGGCCGAGGTCAAGTCCAAGGCGGGCAAGTCGGCGTACGAGGGCCTGCTCCCCTTCCAGCTGGGCTGCGCCACCGAGCCCGCCACCGACCGCGGCGCCTTCGCCTACCAGCCCGTCGACGGCAAGCTCCTCGCCAACCCCGACGCCACGGCTGCCGCGGCCCTGGCCGGCCTCGGCAAGGGCGCGGCCGTCGTCCCCACCGCCGAGAACACCCCCGCGGCCCCGCTGACCTGCCCGGCCGCGAACGCCGCCGACCCGGTGGCCGCCGCCCAGGGCGCGGCCGGCTACCTCGCCGAGGCCCTCAAGAAGGACGGCCACCTGACGGCCGTCACCCCGGGCGCGGACCAGCCCACCCCGGACACCGGCAACACCGCCGACGCCGTGATCGCCCTGGCCGCCGCCGGGCACAAGGAGTCGGCGGCGAGCGCGCTGGAGTGGCTGAAGGCCAACTCCGCCGAGTGGGCGAAGGGCAGCCCGGCGGCCCTGGGCACGCTGGTCCTGGCCGCGCACGCGACCGGCACCGACCCGAAGTCCTTCGGCGGCACCGACCTGGTCGCCGCGCTGAACGCGACCGGCCCGGCCCCGGCGGGCGCGGACACCGAGGCGATCGATGTGGGCGGCGAGAAGAAGGAGCCCTCCGGCGGCCAGAGCGTCTGGTGGATCGTCGGTGCGGGCGCCGCAGCCGGTATCGGCATCGGCGTCCTGCTGAGCGGCCGCCGGAAGAAGAACCAGTCCTGATGCGCCGCCGCCTGCCCGCCGTGGCCCTCGCCCTCGGGATCGCCCTGGCCCTGCTGGCCGCCACTCCGGCGCTGGCGGCCGGCTACCGCTACTGGTCGTTCTGGGACGGGGCGGGCCGCCAGTGGTCGTACGCCACCCAGGGCCCGTCGCTGGCCCGCCCGGCGGACGGCGCCGTCCAGGGCTTCCGTTTCTCGGTGAGCAAGGACGCGGAGGGGGAGGTGGCCCAGCCGCGCAGGGCGGCCGACTTCGAGGCCGTCTGCGGGGCGACCGCCCCGGCGGAGGGCCGCAAGCGGGTGGCGCTCGTCATCGACTTCGGCGTCCCCGAGGACGCCGCGGCGGGCGACACCCCGCCGGAGAAGGCCCCGCGCACGGCCTGCGCGCAGGTGGCCCCGGACGCCACGACGGCCGAGGCCCTGGCCTCGGTCGCCAAGCCGCTGCGCTACAACAGCGCGGCGCTGCTGTGCGCGATCTCCGGCTACCCGAAGCAGGGATGCGGCGACCAGGTCGCGGACGGCCCGACGCGGTCCCCGGCCCCGGCCGCCGAAGCCGAAGCCGAAGCCGGCGCCGATGCGGATGCGGATGCCGACGACGGGGGCCCGTCCGCGGGCCTGCTCGCGGGCATCGCCGCGGTGGCCGCCCTGGCCGCGGCCGCCGTCTGGCAGTCCCGCCGCCGCCGCGCCCGATGACACCCCCCGACGCCGACGGCAAGCCGGCCACCGGGGCGAGCCGCACCGCGGCCCCCGGCACCGGTATCCGCCGGGCACGGCCGCAGGCCCACCGCACGGACACCGGAGCCGCACCCGGCGACGTGACCCCGGCCCGCCGGAGTCCGGCCGCGGCGCGGGAGGGCCCGCGCCGGTCGACGTACGAACGGTGGAAGCCCCCGCAGTCCGGTCGCGCCACCGCCCTGCACGCGGGGGCCTGGTGGCTGTGGGCCCTCGGCCTCGCCACCGCCGCCTCCCGCACCACCAACCCCCTCCTCCTCGGGCTGATCATCGGCGTCGCCGGGTACGTGGTCGCGGCCCGCCGCACCGACGCGCCCTGGGCCCGTTCCTACGGCGCCTTCCTCAAGCTCGGCTTCTTCGTCATCGGCCTGCGCCTGCTCTTCTCCATGCTCCTCGGCTCCCCGATCCCCGGCTCGCACCTCCTGTTCACCCTCCCGGAGATCCCGCTCCCCGCCTGGGCCCAGGGCATCCGCTTCGGCGGCCGGGTCACGGGCGAGCAGCTCGTCTTCGCGTTCTACGACGGTCTGAAGCTGGCCACCCTGCTGGTGTGCGTCGGCGCCGCGAACGCCCTCGCCAATCCGGCGCGACTGCTGAAGTCCCTCCCGGCCGCCCTGTACGAGGCCGGGGTCGCCGTCGTCGTCGCCATGACCTTCGCGCCGAACATGGTCGCCGACGTCGTGCGCCTGCGGACCGCCCGCCGACTGCGCGGCCGCCCCACCGGCGGGGTGAAGGCCGTCCTCCAGATCGGCCTGCCGGTCCTGGAGGGCGCGCTGGAACGCTCCGTCGCCATCGCCGCCTCGATGGACGCCCGCGGCTACGGCCGCACGGCCGAGGTCCCGCCCGCCGTCCGGCACACCACCAACGCCCTCACCCTCGGCGGCCTCCTCGGCATGTGCGCGGGCACGTACGGCCTGCTCGCCGCGCAGGGCGCCGCGTACGGGCTCCCCGTGCTCGGCATCGGCGCCGCCCTGGCCGTCGCCGGCCTGCGTCTGGGCGGCCGCCGGTCGGTGCGCACCCGCTACCGGCCCGACCGGTGGGGTCCGCGCGCCTGGCTGGTCACCGGTTCGGGCGCGGCCGTCGCCGCCCTGCTGATCCACGCCGGCTCCGTCGACCCGGCCGCCCTGCACCCGGGTGTGGTCCCGCTGGCGGCCCCCGTGCTCCCGCTGTGGCCGGCGGCCGCGATCCTGATCGGCCTGCTGCCCGCCTTCGTGGCACCCGTACCGCCCAAGGAGGCGTCGCAGTGATCCGCTTCGAACAGGTGTCGGTCACCTACGAGGGCGCGGCCGGCCCCTCCCTCCGGGATGTCGACCTGGAGATCCCCGAGGGGGAACTGACGCTGCTGGTCGGCCCGTCGGGCGTCGGCAAGTCCACCCTGCTGGGGACGGTCTCCGGGCTGGTCCCGCACTTCACGGGCGGCACCCTGCGCGGCCGGGTCACGGTCGCCGGACGGGACACGCGCACCCACAAACCGCGCGAGCTCGCGGACGTGGTGGGCACGGTCGGCCAGGACCCCCTCGCGCACTTCGTGACGGACACGGTGGAGGACGAGCTCGCCTACGGCATGGAGTCCCTGGGTCTGCCGCCTGCGGTGATGCGCCGCCGGGTGGAGGAGACCCTGGACCTGCTGGGCCTGAACGAGCTGCGCGACCGGCCGATCGCGACGCTGTCCGGCGGCCAGCAGCAGCGGGTCGCGATCGGCTCGGTCCTCACCCCGCACCCGAAGGTGCTGGTGCTGGACGAGCCGACGTCGGCGCTCGACCCGGCGGCGGCGGAGGAGGTCCTCTCGGTCCTCCAGCGGCTGGTCCACGACCTGGGCACGACCGTGCTGATGGCGGAGCACCGCCTGGAGCGGGTGGTCCAGTACGCCGACCGGGTCCTGCTCCTGCCCTCGCCGGGCGCGGCTCCGGTCATCGGCGGCCCGGCGGAGATCATGGCCGTCTCCCCGGTCCATCCGCCGGTGGTCTCCCTGGGCCGCCTCGCGGGCTGGTCCCCGCTCCCCCTCTCGATCCGCGACGCCCGCCGCCGGTCCGCTCCGCTGCTGGCCCGCTTGTCGCCTGCGGTGGGGCTGAAAGATCCAGCGGCGGCGATTTCATCCCCGTCGGCGCTCGAGGCGAATCAAGCCCCGCCGGCGCTCGAGGCACGGGGGTCCGAGGGCGGAGCCCCCATTGCCGAAGCCCCCGGGCTGCTCGCGCGCCTGCTCCGCCGCGGCAGGCCCGGCCCCACCACCGCGACAGCTCCCGGCCAGGGACCGGCCGAGGTCCACGACCTCTGCGTCCGCCGCGGCCGCGTACAGGCCCTGCACGGAGTCACCCTCGCCGTGTCCCCCGGCGAAACCATCGCCCTCATGGGCCGCAACGGCGCCGGCAAGTCCACCCTCCTGTCCGCCCTCGTCGGTACGGTCACCCCGACCACCGGCGAGGTGACGGTCGGCGGCCGCACCCCCCACCGCACGGCCCCGCCCGAGATGGTGCGCCGCGTCGGCCTCGTCCCTCAGGAACCCCGCGACCTCCTCTACGCCGACACGGTCGCCGCCGAGTGCGCCGCCGCCGACTCCGACGCCGCCGCGGCCCCCGGCACCTGCCGCGCTCTCGTCTCCGCGCTGCTTCCGGACGTCCCCGACGACATCCACCCGCGCGATCTCTCCGAGGGCCAGCGCCTGGCCCTCGCCCTGGCGCTGGTCCTCACCGGCCGCCCCGCCCTGCTGCTCCTCGACGAACCCACGCGCGGCCTGGACTACGCCGCCAAGGTCCGCCTGATCGAGATCCTGCGCGGCCTGGCCGCCGAGGGGCACGCCATCGTCCTGGCCACCCACGACGTGGAGCTGGCCGCCGAGCTGGCCCACCGCGTGGTGATCCTGGCCGGCGGCGAGGTGGTCGCGGACGGTCCGACCGCCGAGGTCGTCGTCTCCTCCCCCGCCTTCGCGCCGCAGGTGGCGAAGGTCCTGGCCCCGGGCCACTGGCTCACCGTGACCCAGGTCGCCGAGGCCCTCGCAGCGGCGGAGGCGGCCCGATGAACCGCCCCGCCCGCCCGGACCGGCACGATCGCCCGGACCGGCACGATCGCCCGGACCGGCACGATCGCCCGGCCCACCCCGTGCGCCCCGCCCGCCCCGTCCGTATCGGCCCCCGCGCCGCCGCCGCCCTGGTCCTCGTCACTCTCATCGGCATCGCGGCCTTCGGCTGGCCGCTGCTCGCCGACCGGCAGTCGGGCCTCGCCCACTCCCAGGACGCCCCCTGGCTCTTCGCCGCGCTGCTCCCGCTCCTGGTGGCGGTCGTCGTGGCGACCATCGCCGACAACGGCATGGACGCCAAGGCGGTGGCGATGCTCGGTGTGCTGGCCGCGGTCGGCGCGGCGCTGAGACCGCTGGGCGCGGGCACGGCCGGGCTGGAGCCGATGTTCTTCCTGCTGGTGCTCAGCGGGCGCGTGCTCGGCCCCGGCTTCGGCTTCGTGCTGGGCTCGGTGACGATGTTCGCCTCCGCCCTGCTGACGGGCGGGGTCGGGCCGTGGATGCCGTTCCAGATGCTGGCGATGGGCTGGTTCGCGCTGGGCGCGGGGCTGCTGCCGGGCCCGGAGCGGATCCGGGGGCGTGCGGAGCTGCTGATGCTGGCGGCGTACGGCTTCGCGGGCGCGTTCGCGTACGGCACGATCATGAATCTGCAGGGCTGGGTGATCCTGCAGGGCATGGGGCAGGGCATCTCCTTCCATCCGGGGGATCCGGTGGCCGCGAACCTGGCGCGGTTCGTCGCGTACTGCCTGGCGACCTCGGTGGGCTGGGACCTGGGCCGGGCCGTGCTGACGGTCGTACTGACCCTCACGCTGGGCGCGACCCTGCTGAAGGCGCTGCGCCGGGCCACCCGTAAAGCTGCGTTCGACGCCCCCGTCTCCTTCGATCCGGGGGCCGAATCCGAGCGCGAACCGGTCTCCCAAAGGCGCACAAACAGCAGCGGAGGGTGACATTCGGGCCCTGCCCCGGTGACCCGTCCCATAGGAGCCACGTCACTTACGAGCCCGGCTAGTAGGCCCCGGAGGCCCCGAAACCGCCCCCGCCGGCGGTCGGCCGCCCGCCCGCTGCGAGGGCCGCTAGTAAGAACGACCTTTGCCAGGCCGTCGGGGCGTCTGTAGAACTGGATGAGTCGCCGGGCGGCACGGGTGCTTCACCCGCCGCCTGCGAACCCCTCTCCTTTGCGTGAGTGGCTCACGCATGTCCTCGACATGCCGTGCGACCGCCCTTGTCCCCTTCGGAAGGTCAATCCGTGTCCAACTCTGTCATCCGCCGCATCGCCGCCTCGAAGAAGACCCTCACGGGTACCGTCCTCGCCCTGGGCGTCGCCGGTTCCATGCTGGCCGCGGTTCCCGCGCAGGCCGCCCCGATGAGCGCCAAGGCGATCGCGCAGCAGATGATCAAGGACCCGGCCCAGTTCGCCGCCTTCGACAAGATCATCTCGCACGAGAGCGGCTGGGACCACACCGCGACCAACGCCTCTTCCGGCGCGTACGGCCTGGCCCAGGCCCTGCCGGCGTCGAAGATGGCCTCCGCGGGTGCCGACTGGAAGACCAACCCGGCCACCCAGATCAAGTGGGGCCTGGACTACATGAACGACCGCTACGGCAGCCCGGTCGGCGCCTGGAACTTCTGGTCCGCCAACCACTGGTACTGAGCCACCGGCGGACAGCACAGCAGCGCAGCTGCTCAGCTCGGCTCAGCGCAGCAGACATACGAAGGCCCCGGCGGCCGGCCTCCCCAGGTCCGGCCTCCGGGGCCTTCTGCATCCCATCCCACGGGTCAGTGGCGCCTCACAGGCGCTGGATGATCGTGCCGGTCGCCAGCGCGCCTCCCGCGCACATGGTGATCAGCGCGAACTCCTTGTCACGGCGCTCCAGCTCGTGCAGCGCCGTGGTGATCAGCCGGGCGCCGGTGGCGCCCACGGGGTGGCCGAGGGCGATGCCCCCGCCGTTGACATTGACCTTCTCCAGGTCCTGGTCGAAGACCTGCGCCCAGGACAGGACCACGGAGGCGAAGGCCTCGTTGATCTCCACGAGGTCGATGTCCCGCAACGACATGCCGGCCTTGCCGAGCACGGCCCGCGTCGCGTCGATGGGCCCGTCCAGGTGGTAGTGGGGGTCGGCGCCGACGAGCGTCTGGGCGACGATCCGGGCGCGCGGCTTGAGCTTGAGGGCGCGGGCCATCTTGCGCGAGGCCCACATCACGGCGGCGGCGCCGTCGGATATCTGCGAGGAGTTCCCGGCGGTGTGCACGGCGGTGGGCATGACCGGCTTGAGCCGGGCCAGCGCCTCCATGCTCGTGTCGCGCAGGCCCTCGTCCCGGTCGACCAGGCGCCACATGCCCTGTCCGGCGGCCTGCTCCTCCTCGGTCGTCGGCACCTGCACGGCGAAGGTCTCGCGCTTGAACCGCTCCTCGGCCCACGCCGCGGCGGCCCGCTCCTGGGAGAGGAGCCCGAGCCGGTCCACGTCCTCGCGGGACAGGCCGCGGTGGCGGGCGATCCGCTCGGCGGCCTCGAACTGGTTGGGGAGGTCGACGTTCCACTCGTCCGGGAACGGCTTGCCCGGACCGTGCTTGGATCCCGACCCCAGCGGCACCCGGCTCATCGCCTCGACTCCGCAGGCGATGCCGATGTCCATCACCCCGCCGGAGATCATGTTGGCGACCATGTGGTTGGCCTGCTGGGAGCTGCCGCACTGACAGTCCACCGTGGTCGCGGCAGTCTCGTACGGAAGCCCCATGGCGAGCCAGGCATTGCGGGCGGGGTTCATCGACTGCTCGCCGGCGTGCGTCACGGTGCCGCCGACGATCTGCTCTACGCAGTCGGGCTGGATTCCGGTACGGGCCAGCAGTTCGCGGTAGGTCTCACCGAGCAGGTAGGCGGGATGGAGGTTGGCGAGAGCGCCCCCGCGCTTACCGATGGGGGTGCGTACGGCTTCGACAATGACGGGTTCCGCGGCCATGAGCTCGTCCTCTCCTGCACTGCGTCAGCACGGCGGGCCGTCCCGGCGCCCCGCCTCGAACTAGTACGCGTTCTAGTTCTCCCCGCAGTCTTATGACCTCAGGCCCCGGCACGCAAGGGTCTTGCACACGCCTTGCACGGATTCCACACGCAACAGTTGGCGCCACGACCCTTGTCACTTCTAGAACTCGTTACTACCTTCAAGCCAACTTCTGATGGTCCGTCAGACTTTGGAGTTGCCCGATGTCCTGCCCCGCACTGCCCGACGGCTTCGACGCCACCGACCCAGACCTGCTCCAAAGCCGGGTCCCCTTCCCGGAATTCGCGCAGCTGCGGCAGACCGCGCCCGTGTGGTGGTGCCCGCAGCGGCGGGGCATCACCGGTTTCGACGACGAGGGCTACTGGGCCGTGACCCGGCACGCGGACGTCAAGTACGTCTCCACGCACCCGGAACTGTTCTCCTCGACGACCAACACCGCGATCATCCGCTTCAACGAGCACATTCCGCGTGATGCGATAGATGCCCAGCGCCTGATCATGTTGAACATGGATCCGCCGGAACACACACGCGTACGCCAGATCGTGCAGCGCGGCTTCACCCCGCGGGCTATCCGCAGCCTGGAGGCGGCCCTGCGGGACCGCGCCCGGAAGATCGTCGAGGAGGCCGCGGCCGCGGCGGCCGACGGCAGTTTCGACTTCGTCACGCAGGTGGCGTGCGAACTCCCGCTGCAGGCCATCGCCGAACTGATCGGCGTACCGCAGAAGGACCGCACCAAGATCTTCGACTGGTCGAACAAGATGATCGCCTACGACGACCCGGAATACGCGATCACCGAGGAGGTCGGCTCCAACGCGGCGATGGAACTCATCGGTTACGCGATGAACCTCTCCGCCCAGCGCAAGGAGTGCCCGGCCAAGGACATCGTCACCCAGCTGGTGGCGGCCGAGGGCCAGGGCAACCTCGGCTCCGACGAGTTCGGCTTCTTCGTCCTGCTGCTGGCGGTCGCGGGCAACGAGACCACGCGCAACGCCATCAGCCACGGCATGCACGCCTTCCTGACCCACCCCGAGCAGTGGGAGTTCTACAAGGCGACCCGGCCGTCGACGGCCGCCGAGGAGATCGTGCGCTGGGCCACCCCGGTGGTGTCCTTCCAGCGCACCGCCACCCAGGACACCGAACTGGGCGGCCAGAAGATCAAGGCGGGCGACCGCGTGGGGATGTTCTACTCCTCCGCCAACCACGACCCCGCGGTCTTCACCGACCCGGACGTCTTCGACATCACCCGCGACCCCAACCCCCACCTGGGCTTCGGCGGCGGCGGCCCGCACTTCTGCCTGGGCAAGTCCCTGGCGGTGATGGAGATCGACCTCATCTTCAACGCCCTGGCCGACACCCTCCCCGACCTCCACCTGACGAACGCACCCCCGCGCCGCCTCCGCGCAGCCTGGCTCAACGGCATCAAAGAACTCCGCGTAACCCACCCCTGACCCCCCTGCCGGCACACTCCCGGCACATGCCCAGCCCCGCCGGCGCACATCCCCAGCCCCGCCGACGCTGGAAGCCCACCCCCACCCTCGCCGGCGCTTGAGGCGCGCCCCCAGCCCCGCCGGCGTTTGAGGCGCGGGGTCCGGGGGCGGCGCCCCGGCAACGGCGCCGCACCC
Source organism: Streptomyces sp. NPDC097617 (assembly GCF_044761485.1). Classification (NCBI taxonomy): domain Bacteria; kingdom Bacillati; phylum Actinomycetota; class Actinomycetes; order Kitasatosporales; family Streptomycetaceae; genus Streptomyces; species Streptomyces sp. NPDC097617. The sequence goes on along the minus strand of NZ_JBIWCL010000001.1, from coordinate 68,214 downwards.
GTTCGAGTGGCGGCCCACCCCGAACGGAGTGATCCTGGCAGACAGCGGCGATCCAGCCGAAGGGGCGCCGGGGCCCTCCACGCCCCGGCGCCCCTTCGGCCACCCCGAGCCACCCGAACACCCCCGCCCGGCCCGGCCAGGGCTACGGCCAGGGCTACGGCCCGGCCAGGGCTACGGCTCCGACGGCCGCCCCGCCACCACGTCGTACACCCGCAACCGCACCCGCCGACGCCACCCCTCCCTCTCCTCCCGCACCCGCGCCCTCCGCTCCTTCCGCCCCCCGCAGGGATACCGCGCCCGCGCCCACGGCGACCCCGGCCGGGCCAGCCGTACCGCCCCGACCAGCGCGAAGAACGGTACGAGGACCCCCAGCAGCCCGGTGAACACCTTCCCCTTGGCCAGCGCCACCAGCGCGAACGCCGCGTTCACCCCGACCACCACCACGTACGTCCAGCCGGAGGCCCTCGTACCGTCCTGCGAGGCGTCGTCGACGCCGAACGGCGACGCCCCCAGCAACAGCAGCCCGCACGCCGCCGCGCCGACCACCACCGCGTCCACCGAGAGCCGGCCCTGCTCGGACCAGTAGACGTCCTTCAGGTGCAGGATCAGCGCGAATTCGTCGAGCACCAGCGCCGTGCCGATGCCGAACACCGCCGCGTCGATCTCGGCCCACGGGGACCTGATCCCGATCGGTGAGGCGAGCCCCAACCCTCCGACGATCATGAGGACCACGCCGAAGACCACGTGGTGGATGTGCAGTCCGCCCGGTGTGACGTTCTTCGGCCACCAGGAGACCTGCGCCCGGATCAGCCGGACGCTGATCCGAATGAAGAGGAACGCGCCGAGGAAGCCCAGCAGCAGGCACAGCAGCGGCTGCTTGCCGGGCTCGACGATCTGGCGCTGGTACCAGTCGCCCACGGGTCAGGCCGCCCGACGGGCCGGTCGCGTACGGCGCCGGCGGTCGAGGTACAGGAAGGCGCCGAAGGCCACTACGGCGGCGATCGCGCCCGCCAGGGTGGCCCCGCGGAACCACGGCGCCTGTACGTCCATGACCCGCTGCCCGGCGTGCGCCGCGCCGCCCCCGCCCGCGACCACGCTGAGCGTCCACAGGTTGGGGAGGGCCAGGAGCAGGGCCACCGCCAGCCAGCCGGCGGTGGCCTTCCACGACCGCCGCCTGCGCAGGGCGATCCAGGCCAGCATCAGCGGCAACAGCGTGCAGGCGAAGCCGAAGAGCAGGCCGAGCAGCAGCCCGGTGGCGAGGTGCCCGTCGACGGCCGACCCCACCCGCTGGGACCACCAGCGCGCAATGGTGGCGGCCAGGACGAAGTAGGCCACGACCAGTGCGGCCAACGCCCCGGCGCCGAGCAGTGTCCGCTTGCGCCAGTCGGGTCCGGCGGCCTGTGCGACCCCTGTCGGCTTTGCGCTCATGACCCGATGCTGGCACCGGGTCGGGAGCGCCGCCTGCGGGAGCGGCGCCCGGGAGCGCGGCGCCCGAGGGGGCCGCGGCGGTGTCGCGTACCCGCTACGGGGTCCGCGCCGACGCCCGTACCTTCCGCTCCCCCTGGTTCGACTCCTCGTGCGACCCCTCGTCCGCCCGGCTCGGCCCCGCACCCGGCTGCTGCGCACCCGTGCGCTGCCCGGGCAGGTTCAGCTGGAGCCCCCGCGGCCCGGAGAGCACGTACACGAGCCCGAAGCCGGCGCTCACGACGACGGCCCCGCCGACGGCGTCCAGCACCCAGTGGTTGGCGGTGGCGACGATCGCGCACACCGTGATCAGCGGGTGCAGCGCGCCGAGCAGCTTCTGCCAGCCCTTGGGCGCCAGCACCACGATGACGATCCCGCACCACAGCGACCAGCCGAAGTGCAGCGAGGGCATCGCCGCGTACTGGTTGGAGATCGCGGTCATGGCCCCGTACGAGGGGTTGGCCAGGTCCTGCGGCCCGTGCACGGTGTCGATGAAGTCGAGGCCCGGCATCAGGCGCGGCGGCGCGAGCGGGTAGAGCCAGAAGCCGACGAGGGCGAGGACGGTGGCCAGGCCCAGGGAGGCGCGGGCCCAGCGGTAGTCGCCGGGGCGGCGCCAGTACAGGACCGCCAGGATCGTCAGCGGGACCACGAAGTGGAAGGAGGTGTAGTAGAAGTTGAAGAACGCCTCCAGCCCGGGCGTGCCCACCACGGCGTGGTTGACGGCGTGCTCGATGTCGATGCCGAGCGCCTTCTCGATGCCGTGGATCTGGTTGCCGTTGCCCTCGGCGAGGCTGCGGCTGGTGGGCGCGGCGGCCCGGATGTGCGAGTAGAGCGAGTAACCGACCCGTATCAGCAGCAGTTCCAGCAGCAGGTTGGGGCGGGACAGCACCCGCCGCCAGAACGGCAGCAGCGGCACCCGCGCCCAGCGGGCGGCCGCCGGCCGGCCGTAGTCCGTCGGTACGGGCTCGCGCCAGTACGGCGAGGAGCGCGGCAGGAACGGTACGGCGCAGGCCGCGGCCACGGCGGTCAGGAGCAGGACGTTGTCGCGTACGGGGGCCAGTGCGGCCAGGTTCGGCAGCAGCATCGTGCTCGGCAGGGTCATCGCGAGGACCACGGCCACCGGCCACACGGGGCGGTCGGCGGCCCGCTTGCCCACCTTGCCGGCGACGGCGAGCAGCACCCACAGCATCTGGTGGCGCCAGCCGGCCGGGGACACGGCGACGGCCACGCAGCCGGTGACGGCGACGGCGAGCAGCAGCTGGCCGTCGCGGGCGTAGCGGACCGCGCGGCGCAGGCCGAACCAGACGACGGCGCCCGCGAGGGCGGCGTAGAGCAGGATCTCGAGCGGCCCGGTCAGGCCGAGGCGCAGCAGCGCGCCGTGCACGGACTGGTTGGCGAGGCCGTCGGGGACGCCGCCGAGGCCGGTGCCGGCCAGGCGCTCGATCCAGTACGTCCATGAGTCGCGCGGCATGGCCGCCCACGACAGCGCGGTGGCTCCGGCGAAGGTCACGGCGGCGGTGCGCGCGGCGGGCCGGCGGCCGGTCAGCCACAGCAGCGGGGCGAAGAGCAGCAGCGCCGGCTGGAGGGCGGCGGCGAGGCCGAGGAGGAAGCCCGCGGGCCGGTCGCCGGGCACGCGGAAGACCGCCAGCAGCACCAGCAGGACGGGCAGGACGGCGGTCTGGCCGGGTGAGGCGGCCTCGCGGACGGGCAGCGAGACCATCATCAGGGCCGTGAGCACGGGCGCGGCGAGCAGCGCGGTGCGCCGCGGCACCGGGTCGGGCAGGCCGCGCGCGGCGACGAGCCCGATGGCGGCGACGCACAGCAGCGTCACGCAGGTCCAGGCGACCTCCAGCGACGGGGCGGCGAGGCCGACCAGTGGCTTGAGGACCAGCCCGGCGAAGGGGGTCCCGGAGAACTGGCCGGTGTCGTAGACCGATCCGGGCAGGCTGCCGGGGAGGTGGAAGCCGCTCAGCCACTCGCCGGGTGGCACGCGCAGCACGGCGGCGGCCTGTCTGACGGCGAGAGCGCCCGCCAGCGCCCACAGGAGGAGGCGTGCCGCCCCTAGCCTGTTGTTGTCGCCTATGACTCCGGCATGTCCGTTCGCACCGCTGTGCTCTGCCGCGTTAGCCACGCCTCGCCGGCCTCCCGCCCTGTTGACCGCAACCCTGACTTTGCCTGGCTGCCGCGCTCCATTACCCGCACGACGATATCTCCCGCGGGATGCCTCGGACGGCGCTCGCGCCCATCACGAAGATCAATGACACGGCGGACGGGGGCGCTCCGGGTGCGGACACCGCACTTCATGGCGAAGCTGAAAGTGACACGCATTCCGTGGAGAGGATGGCTCATGTCCATGCTTGACAAGCTCAAAGGCCTGATCAAGGGGCACCCCGACCAGGCCCGCCAAGGCGTCGAGAAGGCCGGTGACGCCTTCGACGCGAAGACCGGCAACAAGTACCAGAGCCAGGTCGACACGGCGCAGCAGAAGCTGAACGAACAGCTCGGCAAGCAGCCGCCCGCCTCCGGGGAGGGGCGCCCGCCCCAGCAGTGACCTTCTGGCAGTGACCACGAGCACGTGGCCGAGTCCCCGGCGGTCCGAGTGACCACCGGGGGCTCCTGCGCGCCCACGGGGATGTAGGGGATGTAGGGGATGTAGGAGACTGCACGCACATCGTCAAGGCCGGGCGTACAGCCCGGCTCGCGTTCATGAGAGGTGCCACGTGCCGAGTGTTGTAAAGATCAACGTGCTGACGGTTCCCGCCGAGCAGCGGGAGGTGCTCGAGCAGCGCTTCGCCTCTCGGGCCGGGACGGTGGAGGGCTCGGACGGCTTCGAGTGGTTCGAGCTGCTGCGCCCGGTGGAGGGCACTGACCAGTACTTGGTCTACACGCGTTGGCGTTCGGAGCAGGACTTTCAGGCGTGGATGGAGGGGCCGATGAAGGCCGCTCACCAGGGCGGCGGTCAGGGCGGCCCCCAGGGCGGCGGCGACGGCGAGCGGCCGAAGCCCGCGGCGTCCGCCTCGACGGTGTGGTCGTTCGAGGTCGTGCAGCAGGCGGCGCCGAAGAAGGCCTGAGGCGAGACGGGGCCGGCCCGGGGTCGGAGCGGGCCGGGGTCGGCGCGGGTTCGGTCCGGGCAGGGTTTGGTCCGGGCCGGGTTCGGCGCGGGTTCGGTCCGGGCCGTCTTCGGTCCGGCCGGACCCCTCACCGGGATCGGCCGGCCCGGCCCCGCGTAGGCTCCCCCCGGGTCGGTTCAGCCCCGGGGGGGTTCAGCCCCGGGGGGGGTCAGCCCCGGGCGGGTTCAGCCCCGGATGGTTCAGCCCCGGATGGGTTCAGCCCTCGACTCGCGTCCCCCAGAAGATGTCTTCCTCGTCGATGTCCGCGGTGCACTGGTCGATGTCGGTGATCTTGTTGCCGATGATCGTGAAGAAGAGTCCCTGACGGATCTCGATACCGCGGTCACCGCGGTCGCCATGCGCCGTGTGGAAGCTCATCACATGGCCCCGCCCGTCCGCCATCACCGCTTCCAGGTGCACCTGGAAGGTCCCTTTCGTCTCCTCGGAGAGGCGGCGGAAGAGGTCGAGTACGTTCTCCCGCCCCTTGTGGTGCCCGGACAGCGGGTTGCCGCCCGGCACGTGGTGGATCACATCGGCCGTCAGCAACGTGCTCATCGTCTCCATGTCGCCCTTGCCGAAGGCCTCGTAGCCGCGGCGGACCAGGGCACAGTCGGGGTGCTCTGACATGGCGTTCCCACCCTCCGGGTCAGCAGGGAATGTCCTTTTTCCTATCATCGGCCCGGCCTTGTGGATATTCCACGCGGGAGATCCACCGCGAACTCCACAATGACGCCATGACCACGCACAGCGAACACCACGAACACGGCACCCTCGACACATCCGCCGCATCCGCCGCGTCCACGCCCTCCACCGCATCCGCCCCGGCATGGGTGGTGACCTCCGAGGCGTTCACCACCCGGGACGCCACCGCCCTGCGCCGCGCGTACTACGCCGAGGTCGCCGGCCGGTACTGGAAACGCCAGGTCACCGAGACCGAGATCGACCAAGGGCTGCTGGACTTTCCGGACGACGGGCTGGCCCCGCCGACGGGGCAGTTCGTCGTCGGCAGGCTGGACGGCGAGCCGCTGGCGTGCGGCGGCGTCCGACTGCTCGACCCCGTCACCGCCGAGCTGACCAGGGTGTATGTCGACCGGCGGGCCCGCGGCACGGGCGGCGGGGCGGCCCTGCTGGAGGTCCTGGAAGCCGAGGCGCGTGTGCTGGGCGCCGAGCGGGTCCGGCTGGACACCCGGTCGGATCTCGTGGAGGCCCGCGCGTTGTACACGCGGCACGGGTATCGGGAAATACCCGCCTACAGCTCCGGCCCGTATGCGCAGCACTGGTTCGAGAAGCGCCTGGCGGCCTGAGCCCGCGCGCGCCCCGTCGAAGGGGCGGCCCGTGGGCGCGCTAGGGGGCGGCGTGGTCCCGGCGCGGCGCGGAATCGTAGGGCTCCTCGGCGTCGGAACCGCACAGCTCCGTATTGATCTCCTCCACCAACTTCACCAGATCCGTCGGACGGTCCGGGCCCCACCAGTCGCCGAGCAGCTCGGCGAGGGACTCCTGCCGGGCCTCGGCGAGCTTCGCGGCGGCCACCTGCCCCTGTTCGGTCAGGACCAGCGCGAGCCCCTCACGGGTGGCGAGCCGGCGCTCCTCGACCTGGCGGGCGGCGTCCGTGATGACCTTCAGTGGCACGTTGGCTCGCTCGGCGAGCACCGAGGGCTCCGTGGATCCGTACCTCTTGATCCGCAGCAGCATCCAGCTGGCGGCGGGCAGCAGGTCGTAGCCGGCCTTCTCGGTGATCTTCTCGTAGACGTGGCGGCGACCCTCACGGGTGCCGAGGACCGACAGCGCGCGGGCGACCTCGTCGCGGGAGGAGCGGTGGACCGGATTGGAGGCCAGGGTCTCGGTCACATCGGGTGCGGTGACCGAGGCGCGGAGCTTGTCCTCCTTCAGGAACCAGGCGATCACGAAGGCGATCAGGACGATCGGCACGGCGTAGAGGAACACGTCCGTGATGGCGGTGGCGTAGGCGTCGAGCACCTGCGGCTGGAGCCCGGAGGGCAGTGCGCTGATGGCCCGTGGGTCGGCCTCCAGCTGCGCGACGCTCGCACCGGCCGGGAGCGTGACACCCGCCAGCGCGGTGGACAGTTTGTCGTCCAGCTGGTTGGTGAAGACCGTGCCGAAGATCGCGACACCGAAGGAGGCGCCGATGGAGCGGAAGAAGGTGGCACCGGAGGTGGCGACCCCGAGGTCGGCGTAGCTGACCGCGTTCTGCACCACCAGGACGAGCACCTGCATGACCAGGCCGAGGCCGGCGCCGAAGACGAAGAAGTAGACGCTCATCTCCCAGGTGGAGCTGGTGCGGTGCAGCTGGTGCAGGAGGAGCAGACCGATCGCGGTCACGCCCGTGCCGGCGATCGGGAAGACCTTCCAGCGCCCGGTGCGGCTGACGATCTGACCGGAGGCGGTGGAGGTGATGAGCATGCCGATCACCATAGGCAGCATATGGACACCCGACATGGTCGGTGAGACGCCCTGGACGACCTGCAGGAAGGTCGGCAGGTAGACCATCGCGCCGAACATCGCGAAGCCGATGACGAAGCTGATCACCGAGCAGAGGGTGAAGGTCCGGATGCGGAACAGACCCAGTGGCAGGACGGGCTCGGTGGCCTTGCGCTCGATGAGGAGGAAGACGGCGAGTAGGACGGCGCCGAGGACCGCGAGGCCGATGATCCGGGCCGAGCCCCAGCCCCAGGTGCCGCCGAGGGAGGCGACGAGCACGAGGCAGGTGGCGACGCAGGCGATGAGGAAGGTGCCGAGGTAGTCGATGGTGTGCTTCGAGGAGCGCTTCGGGATGTGCAGGACGGCGGCGATGACGACGAGTGCGACGACACCGATGGGGAGGTTGATGTAAAAGACCCAGCGCCAGGACAGGTTGTCGACGAAGACGCCGCCCAGCAGCGGGCCCAGCACGCTGGTCGCGCCGAAGACGCCGCCGAAGAGACCCTGGTACTTGCCGCGCTCGCGGGGCGGGACGATGTCGCCGACGATCGCCATCGACAGCACGATCAGCCCGCCGCCGCCCAGGCCCTGCAGCGCGCGGAAGCCGATGAGCTGCGGCATGTCCTGGGCGAGCCCGCACAGTGCCGACCCGATGAGGAAGAGGACGATGGCGTACTGGAAGAGCCGCTTACGTCCGTACTGGTCTCCGAGCTTGCCCCACAGCGGGGTGGCGGCGGTGGAGGCGAGCATGTAGGCGGTGACGACCCACGACAGCTGTGCCATGCCACCGAGATCGCTGACGATGGTCGGCAGGGCGGTGGAGACGATGGTCTGGTCGAGCGCGGCGATCAGCAGGCCCAGCAGCAGGGCTCCGATGGAGACGAGCACCTCGCGGGAGGTGTGCTCGGCGGCGGGGCCGGTCTTCTCCGGGTCGGGAGCGGGGTCCGTGCCTTGCGCGGTCACATCCTGAGCCATCGATACCTCCTCAGGCCGGATCAACATTTCCATCCTGAGCGGTGTGTCCGGTTATGGCCTCTCGGGCGGTTGGGTGGGCCCCCGCGGGTCTGCATAATCGCAGGCAATAGCCAGGGAGGGAGTCCAGTGAGCCGTCAGCACTGTCCAGAATGCGGCGCCCCAGGCGCCGGCTGCGGGTGTGTGCCAGGGGTGGGTTTCAACCCCTTGCGCATCCGCCCGTACGTGACGTTGCCCGACCCCGGCGAACCGGACGCCCCGATGCCCCCGCAGCCGGTGTCCGGCGCGGTGGCCCCGGACGCGCGCCCGGCACCCGCGCCGGTGCCGGTGCCTGAGCCCGCGCAGGACGACACTCCGGCGTACGGGATACCCGTGCGGCCGGCGGACGGACCGTGGCCGGCCGTGCCGGCCGTGCCGGCCGTGCACGCGCCGCACCCGGCCGAGACGGTCCAGCTCCGCGCGATCCCGCACGCGGGCAGCACGTCCGGAGGGCGAGGAGGGGGTGGGGGCGGGGGCCCGGAGAAGCGCACCGGCCCGGCCTCCCGAAAGCCCCTCGCCCTGCTGCTCGGCGCCGCGGCGGTGGTCGCCCTGAGCGGGACGGCGGTGGCGGTGTGGGCGCTGCCGAGCTCCGACACGAGCGATGCGGCGCTGGTGGAGACGAAGGCGCCGGCGCCTTCGGCGAGCGCCGCCCCGGCCGCGCCCTCCGCAAGCCCGTCCCCGAGCAGGGTCAGCCCGTCCCCCTCGGCCTCCCCGTCGCCGAGCGCCTCGAAGTCGGCGTCACCGTCACCCTCGCCCAGCGCGTCCCGCACGTCTGCGTCCCGGTCCCCCAGCCCGACGCCGAGTGCGAGTCGTTCCTCCAGCCCGCCGGCCCCGCAGGCCCCGACCCTGCGGTTCGGGGACACGGGCCCGGAGGTGGAGAAGCTCCAGCGCCTACTGGCGGCGCGCGGCCTGTACCGGGGCAAGATCAACGGCCGGTTCGACTGGCGGGTGGAGGACGCCGTGTCGGAGTTCCAGTACGACAGGGGCATCGACCACATGGAATGGGGCTTCTACGGCCCGGTGACCCGCAAGGCCCTGGAGGGATGAGGGTCACATGCTCGCGGTTGGCGCAGACTGCCCTTTGTTTTGTATCGTGAGGGAACAAAGTGGTTCCGTCCTCTTTCCCTGACCGGTGGACGGAACCACTTGTTCTCTTTCCCGCCCCGTCTGGAGCCCGCCCATGCCGGCCAGCACCACCACCGCACCCGTCGTCCTCACCGCCAAGGCCCTGCTCCTGGACATGGACGGCACGATCGTCAACTCCGACGCGGTGGTCGAACGCTGCTGGCGCGACTGGGCGCTCTCCCACGGCCTGGACCCGCAGGAAGCCATGAAGGTGGTCCACGGCCGCCAGGGCTACGCCACCATGGCCGTGCTGCTGCCGGACCGCCCCATGGAGGTCAACCACGCCGAGAACGCGGTGATGCTGGCCCGCGAGACGGCTGACACCGACGGCGTGATCCCGGTCGCGGGCGCCCCCGAGTTCATGGCCGCGATAGACGGCCTGCCGCACGCCCTGGTCACCTCGGCCGACACGGCCCTGGCCACGGCCCGGATGACCGCCGCTGCCCTGCCGATGCCCGACGTACGGGTCACGGCCGAATCCGTCCAGGCCAGCAAGCCCGACCCGGAGGGCTTCCTCATGGGCGCCGCCGCACTGGGTGTGGACCCGGCCGACTGCATCGTCTTCGAGGACTCGGCCGCGGGCATCACCGCGGGCCGGGCGGCAGGCATGCGCGTGATCGGCGTGGGCCCCCGCGCAGCCGCCCACGCCCCGACGGCCCACGTCCCGGACCTGCGCTCCCTGAACGTCACAACCACCCCGGACGGCTCGATCACCATCACGCTGCGCGCGGCGGAGTAGGCGGTACGGAGCTCCGCGCGAGCGGGGTCAGGCCCCGCACGGGGTGGCTCCCGGGGGGCGGGATCCACGGGGCCGGTAGTCAGAGACGTATACGGGGGTTTCCCGTCAGCCTCATCGTCTCTCCGTGTCGTGCCGGTCCCTCAAGGGCGCTCCCTTCGGCCCCGCCCCTACTGCCCCACCCGCCCGTCGATGCGCTCCCGCAGGAAGTCCGCGTGGCCGTTGTGGCGGGCGTACTCCTCGATCATGTGGATCAGGACCTCGCGGAGTTCCATCGGCTTGTCGTCGTGTTCGGTGTCACCCGTGACGTCCAGGCCGGGCGCCTGCGCGACGAATTTCTCCGCAAAGGCGACTTCGGCCCGCCAGATGGCCCACGCGTCCGCGACCACGGCCGGGTCCGCCACCGCTCCGGTGAAGTCCCCCGCGCGGTCCTCCTCCGAGCGGTAGTGCCGACGTATCTCCTGGCCCGCCATGATGTGCCGGAACCAGTACTGCTCGACGCCCGCAAGGTGGCGTACGAGACCCAGCAGGGACAGGTTGGACGGTTCCACCGAGCGGCGCGCCAAGGCCTCCGCGTCGAGGCCCGCGCACTTGAGTTCCAGCGTCAGGCGCTGGTCGCGCAGGTAGCCGGCCAGCACGGCGCGTTCGCCCTGGAATCCGCCGTCGGTCCGGGTGTCCTCGTCGGGGTGGACGAACATGTTGGACCACCCGAACCGCCGGTCCTCAGCAGACACGGCCACAGGCGCAGGAACAGCCACAGCCGCAGGCACGGGCGCGGACATACCCACAGCCACCAGCGCGGGGACGGGCTCACTGAAAGGGCTGATGGAGGGGCGGACGGAAGGGCGGAGGAAGGCGCCGGTGGAGGCAGCGGTGTCGGTCACGCGCACGAGCCTGACCTGTACCTTCTGCGCCCGCAAGGAAATATCGCCACCACCATGGCCCATCGCCCCGATTCACCGACCCGATACATCGACGCGACTCACCGACCCGCCCCACCACCCCGCGACCCGTCGGCTCAGCCCGCAATCGCCTCGTACAGCGAGAACGCGGCCAGTGCGGCCATCACGGCAGCCGCGATCTTGGTGATGAGCCGCAGCGGAACGTACTTCATCAGGGTGCGCCCGCCCAGGATGCCGATGCCCGCGACCGCCCACAGGGCGAGTACGGCGCCGATGCCGACCGAAACGGGGTTGTCGTACCGGGCGGCGAGGTTGGCGGTCATGATCTGGGTCAGGTCACCGAACTCCGCCACCAGGATCAGCATGAAGCCCGCCCCCGAGACCCTCCAGAAGGACTGGTCGGCGGGCTGCTTGACCTCCTCGTCGCCGTCGCTCTTCTTCAGGAGCAGCATGGCCGCGCCCAGGAGGAAGAGGATGCCGACGACGGCCTGGACGAGCCGGTGCGGGAGCAGCGTGAGGACGCTGCCCGCGGCGATGGCGAGCGCGACGTGTACGGCGAAGGCGGCGGCGACGCCCGCGAAGACGTAGGAGGCGCGGTAGCGCGTGCCGAGCATCAGGCCGGCGAGGGCCGTCTTGTCGGGGAGTTCGGCAAGGAAGACGACGCCGAAGGCGATCGCCGTGATGCTGAAGCTGAACACGGGGGTGAAACCTCAATCGGTCGGGCAGGACGCCATCGGGACCGAGAGACCTGGGGTTTTTCAGGGGTCGCTTCGGCTCGGCGGCGCCCTGACTTGCGCATGCGCGTACGAAACGCGCCTGCACGTGAACAGGACACTGCGGCCGAAGGTCTCGCTGGCCGGCCGCTGTCCGCGTCCTGCCTCCGGGCGCCGGCTGGTGTGACCCAGCAGTATGTCGACGGTCCGGCGAAGAGCTACTCCCCTTCTGCTCAGAACAGAGTACGCGACGCCCTCGACCGGCCGGAATAGGCCTTTGGTCCCTCCCCTGACCCTCCCCCGCCCCGCCGGAACGGCATCCGTACCCCGCCCCGCCTCCCGCCGGACCCCCGTCCCGACCTGGGTCGAGCCGTCCGCTCCCGTCCCACCTGCCCCACTGTCCCCATGTGGAATTTCAATTTCCGTTTAAATTGAAGGCGTTGAGTGACTTGATGTGACGTGTTCATGTCGCCAGGCTGTCACCTGGCGCCCACCCCCGCGAAACCCGGCGCCGCCACCATGGCCACGCCCCACCGGGGCCGCACGGCCACACCCCCGCATCCAGGGAGCCCCTCATGGCACTCATACCCAGCATCTACGCGCGTCGAATTGGCGTGCTCGCATCAGCCGCCGCGCTCGCCGCGCTCACCTCCCTCCTGAACGCCCCGGCCGCCCAGGCCGCCCCGCCCGCCCCCATCAGCGCCTCGGCCGCGCGCGCCTACCTGGCGACGGTCACCCCGAAGACCGAGGGGACCACCAGCGGCTACAGCCGCGACCTCTTCCCGCACTGGAGCACCGTCTCCGGAAGCTGCAACACCCGCGAGACCGTCCTCAAGCGCGACGGCGTCAACGTCGTCCAGGACTCCGCCTGCGCCGCCGTGAGCGGAAGCTGGTACTCCGAGTACGACGGAGCCACCTGGACCGCAGCCTCCGACCTCGACATCGACCACGTCGTCCCGCTCGCCGAGGCCTGGCGCTCCGGTGCCAATTCCTGGACCACGAGCAAGCGCCAGCAGTTCGCCAACGACCTCACGCGCCCGCAGCTCATCGCGGTCACCGACAACGTCAACCAGGCCAAGGGCGATCTCGACCCCGGCAAGTGGCTGCCCTCGCGGACGTCCTACCGCTGTACGTACGCGCGGATGTGGGTCAACGTGAAGCAGTACTACGGTCTGAGCATGGACTCCGGCGAGAAGACGGCCCTGGTCAACATCCTGAACGGCTGCTGACCCAAGCCGGCCGATCTTTCCCCCGCCAGGGGGAGGCGTGGCTCCCCCCACCCGTCGTACCGTGATCGAAGGGGATACGGAGGAGGGGGAGTTGCATGGCCGGACTGCGTCTGGGGCCGCTGTTGCGCCACGTCGACTGGGACACGGGCGGGGCGGCCACGATATGGGTCGAGGCCGACCGCCCGTGCACGGCCGAGGTGCGGTGCGCGGACGGGGCGGGCGGAAGTGCGCGCACCTTCCAGATAGCCGGTCACCACTACGCGCTCGTTCCGGTGACCGGCCTGACCCCGGGCGCGACCACGGCCTATGAGGTGCTGCTCGACGACCGGCCGGTGTGGCCGCTGCCCGACAGCGGCTTCCCGCCGAGCACGATCACCACTCCGGCGGTGACCGGCCCCGGCCGTCCGGCTCCGGGGCTGCGGGTCACCTTCGGCTCGTGCCGGCAGGCGGCGCCGCCCGCGGGCCGGCACGGGCCGCACGGCGCGGACGCGCTCGACACCCTCGCGGCGCGGCTGGCCGCCGACCCGGAGGCGGTGCGCCCGGACGTCCTGCTGCTGCTCGGCGACCAGGTGTACGCCGACGCGCTGTCGCGGGAGACGCGGGCGTGGCTCGCGGCCCGGCGGGACCTTCGGGAGCCGCCGGGCGCCCAGGTCGCGGACTACGAGGAGTACACCCGCCTCTATTACGAGTCCTGGCTCGACCCGGAGATCCGCTGGCTGCTGTCGACCGTGCCCAGCCTGCACATATTCGACGACCACGACGTGATCGACGACTGGAACACGAGCGCGGCGTGGCTGGCGGAGATGCGGGCGACGCCGTGGTGGCGCGAGCGCGTCCTCAGCGGGCTGATGTCGTACTGGGTGTACCAGCACCTGGGCAATCTCTCCCCCGCCGAGCTGGCGGCCGACGGGCTGTTCGAGGCGGTACGGCAGACCCCCGACGGTACGGAGGCGCTCCGGGCCTTCGCGTCCGCGGCGGACGCCGATCCGGGCACGGTGCGCTGGAGCTACCGCCGCGACTTCGGCCGGACCCGGCTGCTGATGGTCGACACCCGGGCGGCGCGGGTGCTGGCCGAGGACGGACGGGCGATGCTCGATCCGGCGGAGCAGCAGTGGCTTCGGGAGAACGCTCTGGCCGGGCACGGGGGGTACGACCACCTCCTGATCGGGTCCTCGTTGCCGTGGCTGATGCCGCCGCTGATCCACGACGCCGAGGCGTGGAATGCCGCGCTGTGCCGTGGCGAGCGGGGTCCGCGGTGGGCGCGGATCGGGGAGGACCTGCGCCGACGCAGCGATCTGGAGCACTGGGCTGCGTTCCCGGCCTCGTTCGCGGCGCTGACCAATCTGATCGAGGAGGTCGGGACGGGGCCGCGGGCGCCGGCGACGGTGTGCGTGCTGTCCGGGGACGTGCATCACGCGTATGTGGCCGAGCCCCGAATACCGAGCACGGCGCGGGTGTTCCAGCTGACGTGCTCGCCGGTTCACAATTCCATCCATACCGCGGTGAAGTGGGGTTTTCGGCTGGGCTGGTCCCGGACGGGGCGGTGGCTGGGGCGCGGTTTCTCGTTGCACGGGCGGACGGGGCGGCCGCCGGTGAACTGGCGGCGTACCGGTGGGCCGTGGTTCGGCAATCAGCTGATGACGCTGGCCCTGTCGGGGCGGACGGCGCGGCTGCGGCTGGACCAGGCGCGCAAGCAGCGTGAGGGAGCCGTGCTGGTGACGGTGCTGGACCGGGACCTCACCGCGGCGGAGTAGGGGGTGCGGCGGGGCTCCGGCGGTGCGGGGCGGTGGACTTGGCGGGGCGCCGGGGCGGGTGGCGCCCCGGGCATCGGATCGGGTGGCGCCCCGGGCATCCGGGACGCGAACGCCGGGCGTACGCTGTATGGCTGTCAGGCCGCTCCTGCCGCTCCCCGCGACGTCGCGGCGCTTCATGCCGCAGAACGTCAACCGGACTGGGGAGTCCCGCTTTGTTTGAGACGCTGGGTTCGCTGACCGCGAGCCCATGGATCTACGCCCTCGTGGCGGTGTCCATCGTGCTCGACGTCTTCCTCCCGGTGCTCCCGAGCGGGGTTCTGGTGATTACCGCTGCCGCGGCTGCCGCGGCCGCCGGGGCGGCGGGACCCGTGCCGGTGCCGGTGCCCGAGCAGGTGCCGGACATCCTGCTCCTGCTCGTGATCGCCACGACCGCCTCGGTGCTGGGTGACATGGCAGCGTTCCGGCTGGGCCGGCACGGCGGAGCCCGGCTGGACCGGGCCATCGCCCGCTCCCGCCGGCTGACCCGGGCCCATGAGCGCCTCGGCACGGCGCTGGCCCGCGGTGGCGGCGCCCTGGTGGTGATCGCCCGCTTCGCCCCGGCCGGGCGCTCGGTGGTGTCCCTGGGGGCGGGCAAGACCCAGCGCAAGGTCGCGGAGTTCCTGCCGTGGTCGGTCCTCGCGGGCATGGCCTGGGCGGGCTACAGCGTGGCCCTCGGGTACTTCGGCACGCAGTGGCTCGGCACCCAGTGGCTCGGCACCGCCCTGTCCGTGGTCGCCCTCTTCGCCGCGGGCGCCCTGGCGGCCTTCCTCGTACGCCGCCCGCCCCCGGCCGCAGCGACGGCGTAGGGGCGTAGGCCCTCCGGCGACGGCGTAGGGGCGTAGGCCCTCCGGCGACGGCGGCTCAGGTCGTCCCGCGACGGCGGCGTAGGCCGTCCGCCACGCCTGCGCTCCCCCGGGCGGAGCAATGGCTCACCCGTTCACCCGGCCCCGATCGCCACCCCCGGGCCGGGCTCCTAGCGTCCGTAGCACGTGCGCAATCGAATCCGCGTCACATCCGTGGCCCGGTCGCGCCGTTTCGACGAGCCGAGGAGTCCTCTCCATGCCCGCCAAACCGCCCGCCGCACCGCCCACAGCAGCGCGCCGCCTGGTGACTGTCGCGGCCGCGACCCTCATCGCCGCTGCCGCCGCTCCCGCCACCCTCGCCTACGCCTTCCCCTCCGCCACCGTCTCCCCCACCGCCGTCGCCCCGGGCGGCCGGGTCGCGCTCAATGTCGCGGGATGCGGAACGCAGGTCGCCAGGGTCACGTCGACCGCCTTCGGCGAGGTCCGGCTGACCCCGGGCAACCAGGCGGCCGCCAACCTCATCGGCAACGCCAACGTCTTCAACAACGCCAACCCGGGCACTCACAACGTCGTCTTCGAGTGCGGCGGCCCCGGCGGCGAGCGTGTCACCCTGTCACTGCAGGTCACCACGGGTGCGGCGCGGGGCGGAACGGGCGGCAGCATCGGTTCGATGAGCCCCGGGCAGATCGCCGTCGGCAGCGCTCTCACCGCGGGCGCGCTGGGCGCCGGAGTGTGGGTGATGCGCCGCCGCGCGGCGGCCTCGTAGGCCCGGTCCGGGTCACGCGGGGGCGGCCTGCCCCCGTACGTGCACCCCGTCGAGCAGCGCCGCGGTGGCCTCGGCGACGGCGTCCACCGCCGCCTCGAACACCTCGCGGTTGTGCGCGGCGGGTGCCCGGAACCCGGACACCTTCCGTACGTATTGCAGGGCGGCGGCGCGGATCTCCTCCTCGGTCGCCCTCTCGGGGATGGCGGGCGGGCGCAGAGTCTTAATGGAACGGCACATACCCCTACTATCCCGCTACCGGGGCAGCTCGGCCCCGGAAAGTTTCATGATCAAACCAGCTTGGAGGCGGGCCCTCAGCCCTTGGTCCTCGACCGTGTCCAGCAGCTCGATGGCCTGCTGGGTCGTCTCGGCGGCCCGCCGGTCGTCGCGCAGCGAGGCGGTCTGGTCGGCCATGTGCTTGAGCGCGATGTCGGCCCGCCGGTGGAAGAGCTGCCCGATCAGGGTGGTGACCAGCCCCGCCGAGCTCGTGACGATCCCCAGGTAGAGCTCCCCTCCGGCCTCGGCCTTCCAGACCGCGAGTCCGATCCCGAAGAGCAGGATCGCCGCCCCGACCCCGGCGAACCGCTGGCTGGTGACGAAGCTGCTGCGCGCCTGGGTCAGTCCGTAGGCGTAGTACTCCACCAGCATCGGCGTGAACTCGTCCCGTCGCTCACCGGCCTGCGCGGCCGGGTGCTGTATCCCCCCGACGTCCTGGAACTTCCGCTCCCCGGGGCCTGCGGCGGGCTGTTCCTCCGCCTCGGCGAGAGTGGCGAGCAGCCGCGCCCGTTCCTGGTCCCGCTTCCGCTCGAATCCCACCCCCAGGGACCGCTCCATCAGCGCCAGCGCCCCGGCGACCACGGCCACGACCAACCCACCCCACGCGAGCTCGCCCATCCCCCGACGATCCCACGCCGGGAACCGTCGGCCAAGGGAGCATCGATCGCCCCAAATGCGGAGAAACCACACCGAACCTAGACTGACCGAGGCATGAAGAGTCGCCGACAAGGGAGACCAGCATGGCTAAGCGAGGCAACAAGCGCCGGGCCCGCAAGAAGAAGAAGGCCAACCACGGCAAGCGCCCCAACGCCTGACCCGAAGGACCCCCGGCCTCACCGGCCGGGGGTCTTCGCGGTTCACGACGGCACACAGCAGGCCGTCAACTCCGGCGGGTCAGATCAACGGTGGTGCCACCGCTGAACGCCGAGTCGTGCAACTCGATGCGCGCGGGATCCGCGCCCTTCGGAATGTCGAAGACGACGATCCCGTCGACGACGTTGCCGGGGTTGATCTGCTCGAGGAACGACTCGCTGCCGTCGAGATAGATCCCCGCGGCGGTGTCCGCACTGTACTTGCTGCCATTGCGGTCGATGAGCTCCTGGTCGGAGCCGTCGAAGGTCTGAGCCTTGTCCCCGATGTTCTTCACGGTCATATGGACGAGGAAGAACTGCCCTTGCGCATCCTGACCGTACGCACCCCCGACGTTGCCCACCCCGGGCTGCAACCTGGTGACGGTGAACTCGAACTTCCCGTCCCGCACCGGCTGGCCCAGTCCGGGCAGACGCCCGGAATCGGTGACGGCCTTGGCCTTGGTCGGAGCGGGCGGTGGCGGTGCGACCGGCTCCTTGCCCGCGAACGATCCGGCGATCCCCAGGACCACAAGGCCGGCGGTGATGGCCATCAGCACGGTCAGCAGCCGATGCCGGGCAAACCACCCGCGCCGGTCCGGCGGACGCTCCGGGGCAGGCCCCCACTGCGGCGGCGACTGAGGGCTCATGGCAACCTCCGGGCTCAACCTTGCGGCGGATCCCGATTGTCCCGCCGCGAAGCCCTCCCGGCATTCCGAGCCCGAAACCGGCTGCAAGCCCCCACCTGAGGGCGCCGAGCCGAACCATCCGTACAGATGCCGATTCCCCCTCCCGGGCCGAACCGCCGACATCTGTTGTCCGAGCCCTCCCGGCTTTCACCTGACACTCACCGATATTCGCCATGGACTTCGCAACGCCAAGGTGATCCGGGCGAGTTGACCCTTGCGTCGCGTTTACGCGGACCATTGCTCACCTACGCCACAAGACCGAGCGAGCCGTACGCGACGTCGACGAAGTCATCCCGGACTGCCTGAAAACGCTCCAGCAGCGGGTCGCGGAGGAAGCCACCGATCATCTCGTCCCAGCACGCGACACTGTTGGCCACTTCGAGTACCTGCCTGACCTGCTCCGCATCCAGTGCGCGGCTCTCCTGCAAGGTGAATTCCAAAAGGCCGGGTTTCTCCCACCGCTCTTCATCCTCCAGGCGACCCCACTCAGCCAAGAGTTCCCACGCCACGTACGCCGAGGTGTGGTGTGCGTCCTCGCAGAACTCGGCGTTGCGAGGGCGCCAGGCTTCCTCCAGAGCGCTGATCGTCGATCTCAGCACAGCGCGGCGGAGTGCCGGCTTCTCCAGTCGGGCGCATTGCCTGGCCACCTTCTCCGCCTGGCTCAGAACTGCCGGAGGCCCCAGGACTGCGACACCCGCCCGCGCCTGCACCACTGCGGTCGCCTTCTGATCGAGCAGCTCCCGCCGGGAGGCGCCAGGGACTTCCGGTAGCTCGGTGACGACCCGAACGAGAACGTCCACCGCACTCAGAAACTCGGCATAGGCCGAGCGGCGCACGCCCTCCAACCACTGCTCGCGTCCCGCGCGCTCTTGAAGTTGGGCAGCCGCCACTGCCGCCCGAGACTGATCAATGCCTGCCAGCACCGTGGCACCAGCGGCCCTGTCCGCGCTGCGCCTGCTCCAGTGGGCAGCGAGCAGAGTGGCCGGCACGGTGATGAGGATGGTGAGGGCGCTTGTTGCCGCTACAGCTTGGTCCAGTTGCATGAGACGCATGCTGGCGCCGGGGCCCCTCGGCCAGGGCGAAACGGCAGAACTGTCGAGGCCGACTGTCGCGCCATGCCAGGCAGCGGCCGCCGCTCTCGCCGACTCCCACCCGGCGCGCCTACCCCTGCCGGGGCCGTCCTCGTCACGCGTCCGAGCGCAGCTGGTCCAGCTCGCTTCCGATCGCCTCGCGCAGTCGGTCGTGCTGCGGGCCGAGCGCGTGCTTCTCGTCGCTCCAACTGGTGCGGGGATAGAGCCACACGGGCCTGTGCACCAGGTCGGACGGCTCCCATGCGAAGCGCGGCCACACGTGCGCGTGCAGGAAGCCGTCGGTGTTGCCCAGGATCTCCAGATTGACGCGGCGGAAGGCTCCGTCCAGTCGGCGGCAGGCCCGTTCGACCGCTTCTCCCAGTTGGTCCATGTCGGACAAGAACGCCAGCCGCTTGTCCCGGGGCAGGTCCGACAGCCGCTCCACCGCCGGGTCGTCCGCCAGGAGCACCGAGTACCCCGGCAGGAACTGCACGTCGCCGATCACCGCGAACCCGGCGTCCAAGCGCCGTAGCACCGAGGGGTTTTCACCCCGCAGCGCAGTTCCGATCCGGTCCTTCCGCCAGTCACCGGTCATGGCCGGAACCTACCCACACGTGATCGCGCTGCCCTCCGAGGCGCGCCGGTGGTACATCGACGCCGCCTGGACCGAGCCGCCCGTCGCGGTCCGGCCGAAACCGCGCCCGCCCCGCACAGGACCGCGACCTTGCTGACAACGCCCCTCAATCCGCACCTGTAGGTGTCAGATGGAGATGCAAAAGGCCCCCCACCATGATCGGCGGGGGGGCCTTTGTGCTGGTGGGCGCGGACGGTTTCGAACCGCCGACATCTGCTTTGTAAGAGCAGCGCTCTACCCCTGAGCTACGCACCCGTGAATGAGTGGACAGCCTACATGGCGGGCACACCCCCCACGCAAACCCGTTCCCGTGGGGGAGAATGGACCGGGGCATGGCGGACACGTACGGGAGAGGGACTGTGACGACGGCATCCCGGCGGTGGTTCGGTGGGCGGGACGAGAGTCGGCGGGCGGATGCGCAGGCGGCGAAGGATGCTGCCGCCGCCGCGTTCTACGAGCTGGACACGGCCCAGCGGGATCTGCGGATCTCGATCGAGACGATCGCCGCGGCGGACGGGTCTCCCGCCGCGCGGCAGGTGACCGAGGGGTTCGCCGCGCTGGGGCAGCGGATCGACCAGGTGAGCCATGTCTACATCGAGGCGGTGGACGCGCACGACCTGGACCGGGCCGAGTTGGAGGCTTCGGTCGCCACGCGCGCCCGGGAGCAGCTGACCCGGGCGCGGGACGAGCTGGTGCGGGTCCAGGGCGAGCTGGAGCGCTTCGCGCAGGGGTTGCAGCCGCTGCTGGACAAGGCGGAGACGCAGCTCGCGCGGGTGGCGCCGGCCCGGGAGCGGGCCAAGGCCGCGCTGATCGGGGCCAGTGACGCGCTGGATGCCGTACGGGCGAAGGGGATGCGGGCCGATGATCTGGCGGCCCGGCTGGCGGCGCTCGGTCCGGAGCTGACCAAGCTGAATCAGGGCGCGGCCCAGCACGGGGTCCAGGAGACGGTGCAGCGCGCCGACCGGATCCTGCGGGATGCGGAGGCCGTACGGGTCGAGGCGGCGCGGCTGCCCGAGCGGGCGGCGGAGATCGACCGGCGGCTGGTGAGTCTGCGGACGCGCGCGCAGGCGTTGCGCAACCGGGCGGACCGGGTGGATCCGGTGCTCAGTGAGCTGCGCCGGCGGTTCAGTGCCGCGTGCTGGCAGGACCTTCAGCATGTCCCGGACCAGGCGGTACGGGACGTGGCGCGGGCCGAGGAGCAGCTGCGGGAGGCCGGCCTGGCCCGGGACGAGCAGCGTTGGGCCGATGTGGGGGCACTGATCGAGGCGGTCCGCGGCTCGCTGGAGGCGACGGACGAGGCGGTGTCGGCGGCGCAGGACCGGCTGACGCGGCTGGAGGCGGTGGCGCGGGATCCGCAGGCGGAGGTGGACCGGACCCGCTTCGCGATCCGGGACGCGCAGCGGCTGGCGATGGCGGGGCGCAGTGTGCCCGATCCGCGGCACGCGCGGCCGCTGGACGATGCGGTGGCCCGGGTGGGGCGCGCGCTGGAGGCGCTGGAGGGCCGCCACCCGGATTACTGGGCGTTCCTGCTCGAGATGGAGGACGTACGGGGTGCCGTGAACCGGGTGGTGAGCGGGATCCGGGCGGAGCGCGGGCACGGTTAGGCGCTCGCTCAGGATGGCCCCGTTTGTTTCGTGGCGTCCGGCGGCGGATGCTGGGAGGTGCCGGGAACGGACCAGAGGAGGGCACCATGGCTGCCCACACCTTCCACAAGCCCCGTACGACAGCGGCCGAGGAGCCGGGGCCGTATGTGGCCCACGCCGCGTACGGGTGCACCGAGCCGCATGAGCACTACGCGCCCTACGTGGCCCACGAGCCCGATCCCGATGCTCCGCCCGAGCCACGCCTGTCCGACACGGTGTCCCGGCGCATGGAGCGCGCCCTGCATCCGGTCAACGCGCGGCTCGACGATCACCTGCCGACCGACCACAAGCTCAGCCAGGTGTACCGGATCGGGGCGGGTCTGACGGGCGTGCTGCTGGTGGCCTTCGGGATCCTGGGGCTGATCGACCAGATCGGCTTCTTCGACACCGGCGGGGACACGGTCCTCGCGCTCAACACCAACGGGGCGCTGAGCGTCCTGTCGATCTGCATCGGCGCGCTGCTGATCTTCGGGATGGTGGTGGGCGGCACCTTCGCCTCGACCCTGAACATCGTGCTGGGCGTGCTGTTCATCGCGAGCGGGTTCGTGAATCTGGCGCTGCTGGACACGGGGCTGAACTTCCTGGCCTTCCGGATCCAGAACGTGCTGTTCAGCTTTGTCGTCGGCGTGATGCTGATGTGGTTCGGGATGTACGGGCGGGTGGGCAGCGCCCTGCCGCACGACAATCCGTACTGGCGGGCCCGCCACCCCGAGCTGGCGGCCCGGGAGGACCGGGTGCGGCGTGCTCAGGGACACGGGCGGACCCCCGTGATGCACGGCCGCTGTCCGTAGCCGAGGAGGAGACGGCTGCCGCGCGGTACGCGCGGTGCGCGCCGTACGTAGCGCACGGGCGCCGGGCGCGCTTAGCCTGTGCGCATGCCTCGATACGAATTCCGCTGCCGGACCTGCGACGACACCTTTGAGGTCAGTCGGCCCATGGCCGAGTCCTCCACCCCCGCCGACTGCCCGGCGGGCCACGCCGACACCGTGAAGCTGCTGTCCGCCGTGGCCGTGGGCGGCACGGGCGGCGGCGCCCCCGCGCCCGCGATGGGCGGCGGGGGCGGCTGCTGCGGCGGGGGCGGCTGCGGCTGAGCCGGGCCCGAGCCGGGGCCCGAGCGGGCGCCGGGCCCCGGCGGGCGGTCAGCGCTTGCGCGAGAGGGTCAGGCCGTCCGAGATCGCGAGGAGGACGGAGTCCATGCGCGGGTCCGCCGAGACGTGGTCGTTGAAGGCGCGGACGCCGGCCGCCGAGCCGGTGGCCGACTCGTCGAGAACCGTGCCGTGGTACAGGGTGTTGTCGGTGACGATCAGGCCGCCCGGACGCAGCCTCGGCACGAGTTCCTCCCAGTAGGCGATCTGGCTCTCCTTGTCCGCGTCCACGTAGGCCATGTCGATGTGCGGTTCGGTCGGCATGGCGCGCAGGGTCTCCAGCGCCGGTGCGATGCGCAGTTCGATGCGGTCCGCGACGCCCGCCTCCTCCCAGGCCCGGCGGCCGTACCGCGTCCACTCCTCGGAGACGTCGCAGGCGATGAGGCGGCCGTCTGCGGGCAGCGCCTGGGCCATCGACAGGGCGGAGAAGCCGGTGAAGGTGCCGACCTCGACGATGTGGCGGGCGCCGGTGAGGCGGACCAGGAAGGCCAGCAGCGGCCCCTGCTCCTCGGCGGACTGCATCCCGGCCACGTCCGGGAACTTCGTGCAGGTCGTCGCCACCAGCCCCCGCTGGACCGGGTCCAGCGGGGGATTGTGGTCGAGCATGTACCGGTAGAGCTCGTCCGTGATCTTGGTGCTGTTGCCCTTGGTCATGCGTCCAGTCTGCCGAGTCGGGCGGCTTCCAGGGCGAATGCGCGCATGATTTCCTCGCCCGCCAGGACGCCTGCCGTGGCCAGTGCGGTCACCGTCGGCGCCGTCCAGGCAGCGTCGGCCAGTTCGCCGTGGCCCGGACGCCAGCCCGCGTCCGCCGCCAGCAGCAGGTCCGCGTCGAGCAGCGAGTCGCCGGCCGCGAGGGTCGTGGTGGCGCCGGTGCGGCGGGCGACCTCGTGCATGGCGGCGCTCTTGGTGAGCGGGCGCGGGACGGCGTAGATCTTCCGGCCCTGGAGGGAGACCGCCCAGCCGCGTGCGTCGGCCCACTCCGACAGGGCCTTCAGCCACTCGTCGGGGACCAGCGCGCGCTCGACGACGAGGTACGCGAAGAGGTCCTCGGCCAGGCGCGCCTTGCGCAGCCACGCCGGGTCGGCCGTGGACAGCAGGTGCTGGTGCACCTCCTCCAGGGGGGCGCACTCCTCGGCCAGGCGCGCGGCGACCTGCCGCCGCCAGTCCCGGTCCGCCACGCCGTCGACGAGCAGCTGCCCGCCGTTGGCGCAGATGGCGTACGGGGCCGGGCGGCCGGGGAAGCGGATGCGCTGGTACTGCTTGCGGGTGCGGGTGGTGGTGGGGACGAAGACCACCGAAGGGTCGGCCGTCAGCTCCGCCAGCAGTCCCGCCGCCGTCTCCGTCATGTAGGACAGCGGCTTGCTCTCGTGGACCTCGACGCACAGCAGCCGCGGGGCCACCGGGTCGGGCATGGTCAGACCGAGGGCGGCCGCCGAGTAGATGAGCGTACGGTCGAGATCACTGGCTACGAGGACAGTCACTTCGAGGCCACAGCCTTTCCGTCGGCGCCGGTGGCGCCGCGCGTGAATCGGGGGTGGATGAGTCCTACGCACGTGTAGGGCAGTCCGTCGACCTCTTCCACCGGGACGCCGCGCTGCTCGGCGAGCAGCCGTACGTGGTCCAGGTCGGCCCCGGCGCCGCGCTGCGCCAGGATCTTCCACGGGACCCGGCGCAGCAGGACGCGGGTGGTCTCGCCGACGCCGGGCTTGACGAGGTTCACGTCGTGGATGCCGTACTCCTCGCTGATCCGCTCGACGGCCGCCCAGCCCTCCCAGGTGGGGGTGCGGTCGGCGGCGACGACTTCCTTGACCTCTTCGTCGACGGCGTCGGCCACCGCGTCGAAGTGGGCGGCGACGGCGTCGACGAACTCGACGGATACGTCGGCTCCGGCGAGCTCGCGGTAGAACTTCGCGCCGTGGAAGTCGGCGGGACCGACGAGGTCGGACCTCAGAACCGTACGCGAGATGAGACCGGAGACGGTGGAATTGAGGCAGGCGGAGGGGATCAGGAAGTCCTCGCGGGTGCCGTAGGTCTCCACGCAGGAGCCGGGGTCGGCGAGGACGACGATCTCCGGGTTGAAGCCCTCGAACTCGCCGAGGGCCACCTTCAGCTCGCGGGTGATGGCGCCCTTGCCGGTCCAGCCGTCGACGAAGACGACATCGGCCGGGTCGTGGTGGGCGGCCAGCCAGCGCAGGGCGTTGGCGTCGATGCCGCGGCCGCGGACGATGGAGACGGCGTAGTGCGGCAGGTCCAGGCCGTGGCGGGCGTGGGCCCAGCGGCGCATCAGCACGCCGACGGGGGTGCCGGCGCGGGCCAGGGAGACCAGGACCGGGGACGGGGAGCGTTCGGCGAGGACGGTCTCGGTGACCGTGCCGACGGCCCGGGCCACGCGGGCGGCGGAGGCTTCCAGCGCGCTGCGGTACAGCTCCTGGTACTGGGGGGACGGCTGGTACTCGACGGGCAGGGACTCGGCGTAGTGCGCGCCGCCGGCCTGTATCGCCTCCTCGCGCTCCTCCGTGGGTGCTTCCAGTTCGACGCCGGAGAGGTCCTGGAGCAGCCAGCCGACGTCCTCGGCGGCGTACGAGGAGAAGGCGGGGCCGCGCAGCGGCTCGCTCAGGGTCGGCTCGGTCGGCTCGCTCATGTTCGGCTTCGGCTCCCGCCGGTCGGGTACGTAGGACGGGACGACGGCCAGGACGACGCGGCCGGTGTGCGGGGCGAGGGCCGCCAGCAGTCCCGTGTGCAGCTCGGGGGTGTCACCGGCGGAGTCCACGACGGCGACGACGGCGTCGAAGCCGGCGCCGTCCGCGGCGCGGACGTTGTAGGCGTAGCGGTCGCCGGGACCGTCGGCCGGGGCGTCGTGGGCCGGGAAGACCAGCCGGGTGCGGATGGCGTAGCCGGGGTCGTCGACGGCGAGGACGGGCGAGCGGGTGGTCGTCGAGAAGCGGACCTCGCGGGCCGCCCCCGCCGCCTCCAAGGCCTTGGCGAGGCGCAGCGGCGCGTACATCAGCTCCTCGTTGCCGAGTACGAGGACCCTCCCCGGGGCGGCTTCGCCGAGCGCGGCGGCGATCCGGCCGGCCAGGGCGGGCAGGGCCGCCTCCAGCCGGGCGCGGTGCGCGGCGGTGAAGCCGTGCCGGCCGCCGTCGGGAACCCCCTGCGGCCAGTCCTCGGCGAGGTCCAGGCGGATCGGCGGCCGCGGGTCGCCCGCCGGGGCGGCGCGGCCGGGGCTCGTCGGCGATCCGGCCGCGGCCTGCTCCTCGTACTCCTCGACCAGGGCCCGGCCCTTGGCCAGGACGCCGTCGGGGAGGGAGACGGTGCCCGTGGCGAGGGCGATCAGGTCCACGCGGGCGCCCAGCTCGGCGGCGAAGGCGGTGAGCCGGTCGCGGTCGGCGGCGGAGCGCATGTCGACGAGGGCGACGACCACGTAGTGGGAGCGGGGGTGGCGGGCGTGCAGGTCGCGGATGGTGTTCAGGACCGTGTTGCCGGTGGAGAACTCGTCGTCGACGAGGACCAGGGGCCCGCTGCCGGCGAGCAGCCGCGGGTCCTCGGGCAGCAGCAGGTGCGAGGTGGCGTGCGAGTGCGCCTCCTCGAAGCCGCCGGCGGGCTGCACGCCCGGCACGGGCCGGCGGGTGGAGTGCAGGTAGGGGGCCGGGCCGAGGCCGTCGGCCACGCAGTGGCCGAGGCCGGTGGCGGTCTCGGCGTAGCCGAGGACCACGGCGGCCGCGGCGCCGTCCTCGCCGAGCAGCGCCCGGACGCGTTCGCCGAGCCCGAAGCCGGCCGCGTACACGACCTCCGGGGACTGCGGGACGTGCTTGCCGAGGACCTGCGAGACCAGCAGGTGGGCGCGCTTGGGGTTGCGCCGCAGGGCCAGTCCGAGCAGCTCTGTCAGCCGCGGACCGTCACCGGAGTCCTCCAGGCCCACGCCCAGCCGGTCCGCGACCCAGGTACCCGACCACACCGCTTCGATCGTCTTGCCTTTCCTCGTCATCGTCATTGTCCGTGCCTGCGCCGGTGTCCGCGCGGGCGTGCTCACACCTGGAGTCCGGCCGTGAGCAGGTCGACGAAGCCGACCTCTTCCTTCGCCACACCGAAAACCTCGGCGCGCAGCATGGTGCGCTCGGCCCAGGCCCGGTGGGGCTTCACCTCGTTCATCTTGTTCGTGTAGGCGCTGCGCATCACGCCGCCGCCGCCGCGCTCGGGCCGCAGGATGTCCTGCGCGTCGCAGAACTCCTCGTGCGAGACCACCGACAGCGCGTGCACGGGCGTGACGTGGGCGGGGTGTATGCACGTCTTGCCGAGGAGCCCGTTGGCCCGGTCCAGCTCGATCTCGCGCAGCAGCCCGTCCAGGTCGTGCTCGATCAGGGCGGTGCGCAGTTCCTCCACGCCCTCCTCCAGGAAGGGGCTGCGGCGCAGCTGGGGCTTGAAGAGGCGCTGCTGGCTGCGGAAGTACTCCCAGACGGGGCCGGTCACGGTGAAGCCGGTGCCGTCGGCGCGGCTGAGGACGTTGACGACGTCCGCGATGACGCCCGCCACGATCTGGACGTCGTAGGCGGTCATGTCGGGGGTGCGCCGCAGTCCGTAGGCGGAGCAGAAGTCGGTCACGCCGAGCCGCAGTGCCAGGACCCGCTCGCGGTGGCTGTTGACCGTGCGGGAGATGCCGGCGAGGGCCTCCGCCCGGGTTTCGAGGTGGAGGAGGTCCGGGGTCTCCAGGACGGGCATGGCATACAGGCGGGACACCCCGGCGACGGCCTCCGCCTCGGCCACGGCTTCGAGGAAGGCAATACCGCGCTTCTCGTCGAACTTCGGGAGTACGAATCCGGCCAGGCACCGCACGGAGCCGCCGAGCCTGCGGACCAGGTCGGGTATCTGTTCGGCAGTGCGGACGCGGATGAAGAGCAGCGGGAGCTCCCCGCTGTCGGCGTCGAGCTCGGCGAAGTGCCGGACGAGATTCTCCTCGGCGTCGGCGACATCGCCGTCGCTGATGGAATCCTCCAGGCAAAGGACCATGGAGACGACCCCGCGGCCGGCCTGCTTGCGGATGTCCGCGGCGAGCGTGGGGCGGGTGGCGGGGCTGTAGAGCGTGGCTCCCAGCGCCGCCGCGAGGACACGGGAGGGTGAGGCTCCGGTGAATTCCGCCGGTTCCTGGTGGAAGAGGTCCTTACGGACGGTGGGCGTTATGTGCCCAAAGTGACGCATGTGCTTCCCCCGTACTGCCTCGGCGGCCCAACTGGCATGGCCGGTAATAGTACGTACGAACGTGAGTCAAGAGTTCCTCAAGCACATGAAGTTCAGGTAACCCTCTTGCACCATGCCCAGCTCTCGCGTTCGGGACAAGGCCCTACGGGGGGCCGCATTGTCCCTGTCCACCCCGGGAGGGCAGGATGACAGGCATGACGCACGCGATGCAGAAGGGCTCGAACATCCCGGTGGCCGCCGTGGCGGTCCGGGCGGTGCTGCGCTGGACCGGCGGCCCCGAGGTGCCGGACGTGGACGCCTCGGCGCTGCTCGTCGGCCCGGACGGCCGGGTGCGTTCGGACGAGGACTTCGTCTTCTACAACCAGCCCCGCCACCCCTCGGGCGCCGTCTGGCGGCTCGGCAAGAAGCAGATCGGCGACGCGATCACCGACGCGGTCCAGGCGGACCTGCGCACGGTGACCCCGGCCGTGGACCGGATCCTGGTGGTGGCCTCCGCCGAGGACGTCCCCTTCGAGCGGGTCCACGACCTGCGGATCCTCCTCTACGACGCCTCCGCGACCGGCAGCTCCGAACCGCTGGCCTACTTCGACGTACGGCCCGAGACGGGCGCCGAGACGGCGCTGATCTGCGGGGAGCTGTACCGGCGGGGCGAGGGGTGGAAGTTCCGGGCGCTCGGCGAGGGCTACTCCGACGGGCTGGTGGGTCTGGCGACCGACCACGGGATCTCGGTCGACGAGAACGCCGGCGAACCGGACGCGGCCGCCGCGGCCGGTCCCGCCTCCGGACCCGGCTCGGAGCAGACCGCGATGATGGCCCCGCCCACGCAGGCCCCGCCGCCCATCCAGCCCGCCTACGGGTACCCGCAGCCGGTGTCCCCGGCCCCGGTCCCGGGTCCGGGCGGTGACCCGTCCTTCCGGCTGCCGGTGCAGGGTCCCCAGTTCATCCGCCGCTGACGCCTCTGGCGCCGCCGACCCGGCCGGGCCTGTGCGCCCGGTCGGCTCCGGCGGATCGGCCGACCCCGGGTGCCCGGCCGGCCCCGGTCAGGCCTTGGTGCTCTTGTAGCCGCGCCCCCACTGGAGCCCCCAGCCGTACAGCCGGTCGAGCTCGGCCTGGAACCCGTACACGAACTTCACCTCGCGCCGCACGACCAGTTCGCCCTTGACCTTCTCCAGGGAGACGACCGCGCAGGAGCGGGCCTGCGGGTGCCGCTCGTCCAGCGGGATCTCGATCCGCGGCCCCGTGACCGGGTAGAGGGTGACCATGGCGTGCGTCCGGTCGAAGGCCGGGGTCTGGTCGTAGATGTAGACGAAGACCAGCAGCCGCTTGATCTCGTCGGCGTGGTCGAGGTTGACGTAGAGGGTCTCCCCCGAGGCCGAACCGAACCGGTCGTCGCCGCTGAGCTTCACGTACGGCGGGTCGTTGAGGTCGCCCAGCAGGTTCCCCAGCGGCTGCACGGCGCCGCGGGTGCCGTCCGTCAGCTCGTACAGGCAGCCCATGTCCAGGTCGACGTTGACCATGCCCTGGGTGTGCGCCTGCACCATGTCCGGCTTGAACAGCTTGAACGGGTGCCGGAACAGCTGGCCGCTCTGGCCGGAGCGCCCGCCTATGTCCGACGTGCGCATGCGCCAGGACAGATTGACGCGCAGATTGCCGTGGACGGCCCCCTGCTTGGTGAGCGACACCGTCGATTGCCGCTTGGTCAGCTCGATCGCGTTCGACGAGGCACTGCCCGACTGGAACTGCACGGCCCGGCTGCCCATGATGCCGTCGAAGAAGCCCATCCCCTACCCCCCTGGTCCCCTGGATCCCCTGATGGCCCTGAGCCTACGGAAGCGGGGCGGCCCGCCGGGTCCGTGAACCCGGTGGACCGCCCCGCAAGGGAGCGTTCCGCATTACCGCCGCGGTCATGCCTCGGCGGTGGAACCCTCCAGTTCCAGGCGCTTGTTGCGGCGCACGGAGGACCAGAAGGACCATCCGATGAGCAGCACGCCGACGAGACCGGTGATGATCTCGTTGATCTCGTACTGGATGGTGATGAGCAGGATCGCGGCGAGCGCGCCGATGGCGTAGTGCGCGCCGTGCTCCAGGTACACGTAGTCGTCGAGGGTGCCCTGGCGGACCAGGTAGACCGTCAGCGAACGGACGTACATGGCACCGATACCGAGGCCGAGGGCCATCAGCACGATGTCGTTGGTGATGGCGAAGGCGCCGATGACCCCGTCGAAGGAGAAGGAGGCGTCGAGGACTTCGAGGTAGAGGAACATGAAGAAGGCGGCCTTGCCGGCCATGGCCACGGCCGAGACGGGCTTGCCGCTCTTCTTGGCCTCTTCCTCGGCCTCGTGCTCGGCCTCCTCCTCTTCCTCGAGCTTGTTCTCGAAGTAGCCGGAGAGGCCGCCGACGATCATGTAGGTGATCAGGCCGAGGACACCGGAGATCAGGACGGTCTGCGCCTTGTCCACATGGACGCCACCGTGCTGGTGGGCGTTGGCACCGACCGTCATCGAGGCGATGACCAGGACGATCAGCGCGATGCAGGCGGACAGCATGTCGATCTTGCCAAGCTTGGCGAGCGGGCGCTCCAGCCAGGCGAGCCACTTGATGTCACGGTCCTCGAAGATGAAGTCGAGGAAGATCATCAGCAGGAACATGCCACCGAAGGCGGCGATGGACGGGTGAGCGTCCGTCACCAACTGCTCGTACATGTCCTTGTCGGAGAGCGCCAGGTCGACGGCCTCGATGGGCCCGATCTTGGCGCTGATCGCGACGATCAGGACGGGGAAGACCAGTCGCATACCGAAGACCGCGATCAGCACGCCGATGGTGAGGAAGATCTTCTGCCAGAAGGCATTCATCTTCTTCAGGATTCCGGCGTTGACCACCGCGTTGTCGAAAGACAGCGAGATCTCGAGGACCGACAGGATCGCGACGATACCGAAGGCCTGCCACCCCCCGTAGAACACCGCTGCGACCAGACCGAGCGCAGTGATTGCGAACGACCAGCCGAAGGTTTTGAGAACCACTGGCACCCCATCGTCTTGTACGGCTTTACGAAACGTTGACCCCGAAGTCTAGAGCGATGCCTCGGAGCCCCGACGCGTACCCCTGCCCCACCGCACGGAACTTCCATTCGCCGCCGTACCGGTAGACCTCGCCGAAGATCATCGCGGTCTCGCTGGAGGCGTCCTCGGAGAGGTCGTAGCGGGCCAGCTCCTGGCCGTCGGCCTGGTTCACCACGCGGATGAAGGCATTGCTCACCTGGCCGAAGCTCTGCCGGCGGGCGTCCGCGTCATGGATGGAGACCGGAAAGACGATCTTGTCCACCGTCTGCGGAACCTTGGTGAGGTCGATGATGATCGACTCGTCGTCGCCTTCACCCTCGCCCGTGAGGTTGTCCCCCGTGTGTTCGACGGAGCCGTCGGGGCTCGTCAGGTTGTTGTAGAAGACGAAGTACTCGTCCCCCAGCACCCGGCCGCTGTTGCACAGCAGCGCGCTGGCGTCGAGGTCGAAGTCGGCCCCCGTGGTCGAGCGCGCGTCCCATCCGAGACCGATCAGCACCCTGGTCAGGTTCGGTGCGGCCTTGGAGAGGGAGACATTGCCCCCCTTGGCGAGTGTGACGCCCATGTTGTGGTCCTCCCCGGACGACGGTGTGGCGGTTCGGCGGTGTGCCGGTGTAGCGGTGTGACGGGTGGTGCGGTGGTGCGGTGGTGCGGTGTGACGGGTGGTGCGGTCCAACGGTGGTGCGGTGCGCCGCCCGCGGTGGCGTGCGCGGGTAAAGCCGGTCCGGCGCCGTACACACAGTGCACGGCGCCGGACGGACGGACTGCTCTCGGACTCAGACGTTGACGCCGAAGTCCTGCGCGATGCCGCGCAGGCCCGATGCGTAGCCCTGGCCGATGGCGCGGAACTTCCACTCGGCGCCGTTGCGGTACAGCTCGCCGAAGACCATGGCGGTCTCGGTCGAGGCGTCCTCGGAGAGGTCGTACCGCGCGAGCTCGGTGTTGTCGGCCTGGTTCACGACGCGGATGTACGCGTTGCGGACCTGGCCGAAGCTCTGCTGGCGGCTCTCGGCCTCGTAGATCGAGACCGGGAAGACGATCTTGGCAACGTCGGCCGGGACGCCGGCCAGGTTGACCTTGATCGCCTCGTCGTCGCCCTCGCCCTCACCGGTGGTGTTGTCACCGGTGTGCTCCACCGAGCCGTCGGGGCTCTTCAGGTTGTTGAAGAAGACGAAGTTCGCGTCGCTGGTGACCTTGCCCTGGTCGCTCGTCAGGATCGCGCTGGCGTCGAGGTCGAAGTCGACACCGGTGGTGGTGCGAGCATCCCAGCCCAGACCGACGATGACCGCCGTCAGGTTAGGCGCGGCCTTGGTCAGCGAGACGTTGCCGCCCTTGCTGAGGCTGACTCCCACAGGTCCTCCATTGGGTTCTGTATGTGTGGGGCGGTGCCCCGTCGTGCACGGGCCCTCCCGGTCGTGACCGGGGGAGCTACCGGATCAACGTTTCGATCCTAGTGACGGGTTCCCGCCTGTAAGCGGTTTTCGCAGGGAAAATGCGTGTACGGCCCGCGTCGGCGCCCTCAGAGACTGTCGAGTGCCTTGATGTACTCGTTCAGGTCGCGCGCGTCGGGCAGTCCGTTGACGACAGTCCAGCGCACGATGCCGTCCTTGTCGATGATGAAGGTGCCGCGGACCGCGCATCCCTTGTCCTCGTCGAAGACCCCGTAGGCGCGGGAGGTCTCGCCGTGCGGCCAGAAGTCGGACAGCAGCGGGTACTCCAGACCCTCCTGCTCCCCGAAGACGCGCAGGGTGGGCGCGGAGTCGTTGGAGACCGCGAGGAGCTGCACGTCGTCGTTCTGGAAGCGCGGGAGCTGGTCGCGCAGCTCGCACAGCTCGCCGGTGCAGACGCCGGTGAAGGCGAAGGGGTAGAAGAGCAGCACGACCGCCTTCTCGCCCCGGAAGTCGGAGAGCCGCACGGCCTTGCCGTGGTTGTCCTTGAGCTCGAAGTCCGGCGCCTTGTCGCCGACCACGATCGCCATCTCTCGCATCCCTTCGTTCCCGCATCCCCGCGTTGGGCTGATCGGGTGAGTCACAGACTAGGTCCTGCCCCGAGCCCCGGTAGGGCCCGGGCGCGGAACGCGCACACCCCGCCGACCGGGGTCACCTGGTCGGCGGGGTGCGGTTGCGTGTCCGCTCGGCTGCGGATGCGGCTCAGCGCTTGGCCTTGGCCGCCTTCGGCGTCACCAGCTTGGTGGACGTCCACTCCTTGCCGACGGGCAGCCCCTTGGCGAGGGAGAGGCCGGCCGTTTCGGCGGCTTCGCTGATGTCGCTGGCCTCGACGTAGCCGTCACGGCCCGTCTTGGGGGTCAGCAGCAGGATCAGTGCGCCGTCCTCGACCAGCTCGGTCGCGTCGACCAGGGCGTCCGTCAGGTCGCCGTCCTCGTCGCGGAACCACAACAGCACCGCGTCGGCGACGTCGTCGTAGTCCTCGTCGGCGAGCTCGCTGACGTACTTCTCGACAGCGTCACGGAATTCCTGATCGACGTCGTCGTCGAAGCCGATCTCCTGGACCACCTGTTCGGACTGGAAACCCAGCCGGGCGGCCAGGCTCTCCGCGTGGTCCGCGGTCGCGCTCACGGGGTGCCTCCTGCTCATGTTCGGTGAATGTCTTCTGGCGGCGCGCGTACGCGCAGCATTGGGCGTAGTCCACACGGGCGCGGCGGATCGCGCAAGTACCCGGCCGTCGAGACCGTCGAAACGGTGACGATTGCGGCCGTCTCGCCGCAACTTTCAGCCTTCCCGTGTGCACCTCTCGTGATTCATCCCACACCATTCCAGCTCATTCGGCATCATCGTCGACGCTTGATGCCTTTCTTACCTGTTTGAGGGACGAACGGTCCGACCGAGTCGGCGCCCGGCTTGGGCGTAAGGTTGCGGTTTGGTCGGACTCGCGACGGATCTCCGCCGATTCTCCCCCACCCGGTTCCACCGGGTTCCCTGCGGTTTCCAGGGATTACCCGTTGGTAAAGATGAAGATTTCGGCCCAGCGTAAGAGCATGGGAGGCGGCGAACCCAAGGCACGACTCCCCCGACAGCGAAGGAACAGCGTGGCTTCCGCATCCGATCGCAATCCGATCATCATTGGCGGCCTGCCGAGTCAGGTCCCGGACTTCGATCCGGAGGAGACGCAGGAGTGGCTCGACTCCCTCGACGCCGCGGTCGACGAGCGGGGCCGTGAGCGCGCCCGCTACCTGATGCTGCGGCTGATCGAGCGGGCCCGCGAGAAGCGCGTGGCCGTGCCCGAGATGCGCAGCACGGACTACGTCAACACGATCGCCACCCGGGACGAGCCCTTCTTCCCCGGCAACGAGGAGATCGAGCGCAAGGTTCTCAACGCCACCCGGTGGAACGCGGCCGTCATGGTCTCGCGCGCCCAGCGTCCCGGTATCGGCGTCGGCGGCCACATCGCCACGTTCGCCTCGTCCGCCTCCCTCTACGACGTGGGCTTCAACCACTTCTTCCGGGGCAAGGACGAGGGCGACGGCGGCGACCAGATCTTCTTCCAGGGCCACGCCTCCCCCGGTATCTACGCCCGCGCCTACCTGCTGGACCGGCTCTCCGAGCAGCAGCTCGACTCGTTCCGCCAGGAGAAGTCGAAGGCCCCGTACGGCCTTTCGAGTTACCCGCACCCGCGTCTGATGCCGGACTTCTGGGAGTTCCCGACCGTCTCGATGGGCCTCGGTCCGCTCGGTGCGATCTACCAGGCGCGGATGAACCGGTACATGGAGGCGCGCGGTATCGCGGACACCTCCAAGTCCCACGTCTGGGCGTATCTCGGCGACGGCGAGATGGACGAGCCGGAGTCGCTCGGCCAGCTGTCGATCGCCGC
The DNA here is from genome assembly GCF_044761485.1 of Streptomyces sp. NPDC097617. Lineage (NCBI taxonomy): Bacteria > Bacillati > Actinomycetota > Actinomycetes > Kitasatosporales > Streptomycetaceae > Streptomyces > Streptomyces sp. NPDC097617. The sequence continues at coordinate 33,744 of NZ_JBIWCL010000001.1, read as the reverse complement.
GCGCGAGGGCCTGGACAACCTGACCTTCGTCGTCAACTGCAACCTGCAGCGCCTCGACGGCCCGGTGCGCGGCAACGGCAAGATCATCCAGGAGCTGGAGTCGATCTTCCGGGGTGCCGGCTGGAACGTCATCAAGCTGATCTGGGACCGCTCCTGGGACCCGCTGCTGGCCCAGGACCGCGACGGCATCCTGGTCAACAAGATGAACTCCACCCCCGACGGGCAGTTCCAGACGTACGCCACCGAGTCGGGCGCGTACATCCGCGAGCACTTCTTCGGCGGCGACCAGCGGCTGCGCGCGATGGTCGAGAACATGTCCGACCAGCAGATCCAGCACCTGGGCCGCGGCGGTCACGACCACAAGAAGGTCTACGCGGCCTACGCGGCGGCCAAGGCCCACAAGGGCCAGCCGACGGTGATCCTGGCCCAGACGGTCAAGGGCTGGACCCTCGGTCCGAACTTCGAGGGCCGCAACGCCACGCACCAGATGAAGAAGCTGACGGTCGACGACCTCAAGCGCTTCCGCGACCGCCTGCACATCCCGATCACGGACGCGCAGCTGGAGGGCGGGGCTCCGCCGTACTACCACCCGGGCCCCGACTCCCCCGAGATCCAGTACATGCACGACCAGCGCAGTGCGCTGGGCGGGTACGTGCCGACCCGTGTGGTGCGCGCGAAGCCGCTGCAGCTGCCGGGCGACACGACGTACGCGGCCGCGAAGAAGGGTTCCGGGCAGCAGTCGATCGCCACGACCATGGCCTTCGTCCGCATCCTGAAGGACCTGATGCGGGACAAGGAGATCGGCAAGCGCTTCGTGCTGATCGCGCCCGACGAGTACCGCACCTTCGGTATGGACGCCTTCTTCCCGAGCGCCAAGATCTACAACCCGCTGGGCCAGCAGTACGAGGCGGTCGACCGCGACCTGCTGCTCGCGTACAAGGAGTCCCCGACCGGCCAGATGCTGCACGACGGCATCTCGGAGGCGGGCTGCACGGCCTCGCTGATCGCCGCGGGTTCGGCGTACGCGACGCACGGCGAGCCGCTGATCCCGGTCTACGTCTTCTACTCGATGTTCGGGTTCCAGCGCACGGGTGACCAGTTCTGGCAGATGGCCGACCAGCTGGCGCGCGGTTTCGTCCTCGGTGCGACCGCCGGGCGGACCACCCTCACGGGTGAGGGCCTCCAGCACGCGGACGGTCACTCCCAGCTGCTCGCCTCGACGAACCCGGGCTGCGTGGCGTACGACCCGGCCTACGGCTACGAGATCGCGCACATCGTCAAGGACGGTCTGCGGCGGATGTACGGCCCGGAGGCTGAGGACGTCTTCTACTACCTGACCGTCTACAACGAGCCGATCCAGCATCCGGCCGAGCCGGCGGACGTCGACGTGGACGGCATCCTCCATGGCGTCCACCGGGTGTCGCAGGGCACCGAGGGCACGATCGGGGCGCAGCTGATGGCCTCGGGCGTGGCGGTGCCGTGGGCGCTGGAGGCGCAGCGGATCCTGGCCGCCGACTGGGGCGTGCGGGCGGACGTCTGGTCGGCGACCTCCTGGAACGAGCTGCGCCGCGAGGCCGTCGAGGTGGAGAAGCACAACCTGCTCCACCCGGAGGAGGAGCAGCGCGTCCCGTACGTGACGCGGAAGCTGTCGGGTGCGGAGGGGCCGTTCGTGGCGGTCTCGGACTGGATGCGCTCGGTTCCGGACCAGATCTCGCGGTGGGTGCCCGGCGCGTACACCTCGCTGGGTGCGGACGGCTTCGGCTTCGCGGACACCCGCGGTGCGGCGCGGCGCTTCTTCCACATCGACGCGCAGTCGGTGGTCCTGGCGACGCTCACCGAGCTGGCCAAGGCGGGGAAGATCGACCGCTCGCTGCTGAAGCAGGCGATCGACCGGTACCAGCTGCTGGACGTGGCGGCGGCGGACCCGGGCGCGGCGGGCGGCGACGCGTAGCGCCTTCGGCGGCTCGGCGAGCGGGTCCCGGCTTCGGCCGGGGCCCGCTCGTCTTTATGCGTTGCCTACGATGCTCCGCATGAAGGAACCCTCCCGCCGGCTGCAGTGGGAGCGGCGGAGCCAGACTCCGCTGCTCCTGCTCGCCCTGGCTTTCGCCGTGGCGTACGCCGTGCCCATCGTCGCCCCCGACGCGCATGCGGACGTGCACCGGACCTGCACCTACGTGGAGTGGGTGGTGTGGGGTGCCTTCGCCGTCGACTACCTGATCCGGCTGGCGCTCTCGGTGGACCGCAGGCACTTCGTGCGGACCCACTGGCTGGACCTGGCCGCCGTGGTACTGCCGCTGGTGCAGCCGCTGCGGCTGCTGCGGCTGATCGCCACCTTGATGCTGGTGGGCCGGCGGGCCCGGATGGCTCCGCAGATCCGGCTGACGACGTACGTGGCCGGGGCCGTCGTGGGCCTGCTGATGTTCGGCTCGCTGGCGGTGCTCAGCGTGGAGCGGGACGCCCCCGAGGGGAACATCAAGAACCTGGGCGACGCCGTGTGGTGGTCCTTCACCACGATGACGACGGTCGGGTACGGGGACCACTCGCCCACCACCGGCCTGGGCCGGGTCCTGGCCGTCGGTCTGATGCTGTCCGGGATCGCCCTGCTCGGTGTGGTGACAGCGAACATCGCCGCGTGGTTCATCTCCCGCTTCGAGCGCGACGACCGGGCGGACGTGCTCCAGCTGGCGGCGATCCGGGAGCTGCAGGAGGAGGTACGGGCGCTGCGCGGCGAGGTCGCCCGGCTGGGCGGCGCGGCGGCCGGGACGGCCGCGGCCGACCCGCCGAGCGCCCCGGCGCAGCGGGAAGCTACCGCTCCCACACCTTGAACGCCCTCACCTGGTAGGGCGACTGGGGCAGCCAGACGCCGTCGCCCGGGTAGGTCTGGAACTCGCCCGTCTCCGCGCACTCGGCCGACTGGTAGGTGGTCACCGGGCGGCCGGTGCGGTTGCTGAGGGACTGGGCGCTGGTCCCGGCCGGCAGCGCGGTACAGCTGTTGATGTCCAGGTTGCTCAGTTCGTGCGTCTGCCGGGCTCCCTTGAACTCCGGTTTCGCCCACAGGCACAGCTGCCCGGTGGCGCAGGCTGCGAGGGTCGGCGGGCCCGCGGCGTGCGCCGTGGCGGCCGTACTCGGGATGAGGACGGTCAGGGCCAGGGCGGTCGCGGCCAGGGTGGTCGTGGTGGTGGCGCGGGTGCTTCGACACGTACGCATGACGGGTCAACTCCTTGTGGACGGAGGGCACCCGGACCGTTTCCGGAGCTCCGCGGACACCACGCTGACCTGCGGTGACGGCTCGACGGAAGAGCCCTTGGGTGGTTCCACCCGGATAGGCGACAGCCTCGCCGGAACCGTCCGACGGGGCTGTCGTACGTACGGAGTTGACGCCTCCGGGAGCGGCCTGGAGCGGCCGGGCCGGGCGGCGGCGGCCCCGGCCGGGCTGCGGGCCCGGCGGGCGGCCGACCCGAACGTGTCACGCGCTCGCCCCGGTCCGGCACCGGTAATCTGACCGCCCACTCGGCGTCAGGAAGGAGCCCCCGCGGTGGTGATCGACGAGCGGTCGGCCGCGGCCGCCCCGGTGGTCGCGCCGGTGGCCGGGCTGCGCGAACGCAAGAAGCGGCGCACCCGGGACGCGCTGCTGCGCGCCTCGCTGCTGCTGTTCCTCTCCCAGGGGTACGAGCGCACCACCGTCGACGAGATCACCGACGCCGTGCACGTGTCCCAGCGCACCTTCTTCCGCTACTTCGCCAACAAGGAGGAGGTCGTCTTCGCCCTCCAGGAGCTGGTCGAGTCGCGGTTCGTCGCCGAGCTGCGGGCCCGGCCGGCCGCCGAGCGGCCCTTCGAGGCCCTGCGGGGCGCGGCGCTCGCCGCCTGGGACGGCGTCGAGGCGACCTTGTCCGAGGTGGTTCCGGTCGATCTCTACATGCGCGGCTACCGGCTGATCGAGTCCACTCCGGCGCTGCTCGCCGTGCACCTGCGGCGCTCCACCGAGCTGGAGGACCGGCTCGCCCGGCTGATCGGCGCCCGCGAGGGCCTGGACGTGGAAGCCGATCCCCGACCGCGGGTCGCCGTCGCCGCGTTCTGCGGAGTGATGCGCGTCACGGGACGGCTCTGGGGGCAGGGTGAGGACACCAGCGTGGAGTCGATCCGAAAGCTGACGGAGACGTACCTCGACGGGATCGGACCGGCGCTGACCTCGGCGTGGCGCGAGCCCGCGTAGCCGGGCCGGCCGCGGCGTGCGGTCGGCGGGCCCGTCCGGGGGTCCCCCGGACGGGCCTCACGGGGTCCCACGGTCGGCCGTGAGTCCGGTCACCCGGCAGGCCCGTGCCGCAATTCGTCTCATAGGCTGGTCACAGTGAACGTGCCCGGCCTTGCCCACCCCACCGCCCTCGGCGCCGACCCGCGCCCTGCCGCCCTGCGTGCCCTGCTCGCGCTGGCGGTGGTCTTCATCATGCTGGCGACGACCGGCTGGACGGCCGTGCACCGGCCGGAGGGGGGCACTCCGCTGCGGGTCGCCGCCCTCGGGGCCTGGGCCAAGGCCCGGATCGACGGCCGCCCGGTGCCGCCGTCGAACGCCCCCGCGCGGACCGTGGCCCGTTTCTTCGCCGGCCTCGACGGCGCACAGCGCGCCAGACTCGCCGACGGCTACCCCCTCGTCGTCGGCAATCTCGACGGGGTCCCCGCGGTCGTTCGCTACCAGGCCAACCTGACGGGGCTGGAGCAGGCCCGCCGGGTCGAGGAGGCCCGCGGCCGCGATGTCGCGCTGACCCCGGCCGACCGGGCCACCGCCATCCGGCGCTCGCACCGTTTCGCCTCGCTCGCCGACCCGGGACGGCAGATCCTGGCCTTCGACCCGACCGGCGGCGGCCGCGTGGCGGAGGTCTTCGGCGACCTCGCCCGGGCCGAGCGGGTCTCGGTGATCGTCCCCGGCGTCGACACCGACGTACTCACCTTCGAGCGCACCCAGCGCCGTCTGACCTCGCCCGTCGGTATGGCCGAGTCCCTCTACGAGGCCCAGCGCACGGCCGAACCGGACCGCCGGACGGCGGTGATCGCCTGGGCCGGCTACACCGCCCCCACCGGCGTCGGCGTGGACGCCGCCACGGGCCGCATGGCCGTCGACGGCGCCGTCCTGCTGAAGGACCTCACCACCACCCTGCCCGGGGACTCCAGCGTGGCGCTGTTCTGCCACAGCTACGGATCGGTGGTCTGCGGGGTGGCCGCGCACGAGCTGCCGCGCCGGGTGACCGACGTGGTGGTGGCGGGCAGCCCCGGGATGCGCGCGGAGAACGTGACCGGGCTGCACACCTCGGCGCGCGTCTGGGCGACCCGCGACGAGGGCGACTGGATCGCGGACGTACCGCACCTGGAGGTCGGCGGGCTGGGCCACGGCGCCGACCCGGTGTCCCCGGCGTTCGGCGCGCGGCTGCTGTCCTCGGCCCGGGCCAAGAGCCACACCGGCTATTTCTCGCCAGGGACGGACTCGATGGACAACTTCGCCAGGATCGGAACCGGCGCGTTCGCTTCCGTTGTCTGCGCGACCGGGAACGATGCCTGCCGGCGCGGGATTTCCGGGACAGAGCAGGACTGACGCGCGTAGAGGCGCGAAGAACGGGCCCGGCAACCGGGGGGACGCGCGGGGGCGCCGCCCTTTACGATGTGCCGCATGGGTGACGTACTGGCCGGAAATCATGCCGTCTGGGAGTTCGACTCGGACTCGGTGCTCATCCGCTTCACACGGGGGATCAGAACGCCGAGGCTGCTCCACGCCATGGGCTCGCGCAGGATCCCCCTCGAAGCGGTGTCCGCCGTGTCCGTGACCGAGACCGACGGCAAGCGCGACGCGGTGGTGCTGCGTGTCCTCCCGCGGCCCGGCGCGGATCCGCTGATGGAGGCGGCCGGGGGGCAGCTGAAGGAGACCTGCGATCCGTACCGGCTGGTCCTGCCGGGCGAGCGGGCGCCGCTGGCCGCCGAATTCGCCGACGCGCTGCGGTCCCGGCTGGGGCCGGACGCCGACGAGCCGTGCGAGCGCTTCCTCGTCGACGTGCCGCAGCCGCCGGTGCACCTGAAGGCGCACGACGCCCGGGTGGCCTTCGACGGCTCGGCGATCACCTTCCACTGGTCCCGTACGGGCGCCACCGGCACCAAGTGGAAGGCGGGCGACCAGCGCTACCCGCTGGCCGCCGTCACCGGCGTCGAGTGGTGTTCCCCCGAGGGCCCCGGCGGCCACCTGCGGCTGCTGCTGCGGGACACCGCCGCCGACCCCCGCCCGGACCACGACCTGTCGTCGGCCGTGTTCGGCACCGGCTACGGGGCGGTCCACGAGTCGCTGCCGTTCGCCGCGGCCGTCCTGGCCGCCCTGCGCAGCCGTACCCCGGTCGCCGCCGCGGCGCGGTCCCGCTCCGGCGACGACCGGCTGCGGCACCTGAGCGAGCTGCACGCGGCGGGGCTGCTCACGGACGCGGAGTACGCGGCGCTGCGGGACCGGTTCGCCGCCGAGTCGCTGTAGCCGCCGACTCGCCGTACTCGAGGCACTTGCCGTACTCGAGGCACTTGCCGTACTCGCCCCGGGGCCACACCTCGACGCTCGGGCTCAGGCCTCCCGGGCCGCCGAGGTGGAGCTCATGTCCGGGTAGCGGTCCCCGGCGACCTGCCCGGCGATCGGCTCCAGCAGGTCCAGCTCGGCCCGCGTGAGGGTGATCCGGGTGGCCGCCGTGTTCTCGAGCAGCCGGGCCGGCTTGCGGGTGCCCGGGATCGGGACCACGGTCAGCCCGTGCACCTTCGCCCGCTGCTGCACCCACGCCAGGGCGATCTGCGCCGGGGTCGCACCGCGCTCCGCGGCGATCTCCCGGACCGGGACCAGCAGCTCCGCGTTGGCCTTCGCGTTGTCGCCGTTGAACCGCGGCTGATAGCGGCGGAAGTCGTTCTTCGACAGCTCCGCCGATGCGTCGGCGAAGGACCCGGTCAGGAAGCCCCGGCCGAGCGGGGAGTACGCCGCGACGGCCACGCCCAGCTCCGCCGCCGCGCCCACCGCGCTGCGCTCCACGTCGCGGCTGAACAGCGACCACTCCGACTGCAGCGCCGCGATCGGGTGCACGGCGTGCGCCTCGCGCAGTTCCGCCCCCGTGACCTCGCTGAGGCCGAGGTGGCGGACCTTGCCCTCCCGCACCAGCTCCGCCATGGCGCCGACGGACTCGCCGAACGGCACGGCGGGGTCGCGCCGGTGCATGTAGTACAGGTCGATGACGTCCACGCCGAGGCGGCGCAGGCTGGCCTCCACTGCCGTGCGGACGTAGGCCCGGTCGTTGCGGATGCCCCGGTACTGCGGGTCGTCGGTGCGCTCTATCGCGAACTTCGTCGCCAGCGTGATCTCGTCCCGGTGCGCGGCCACGAAGGGCGCCAGGAACTCCTCGTTGCGTCCCCGCCCGTAGACGTCGGCGGTGTCGAAGAGGGTGACCCCTGCGGCCAGCGCGGCCTCCAGGGTCTGCCGGGCTGCCGCTTCGTCGGTGTCCCCGTAGAACTCGCTCATGCCCATACAGCCGAGCCCCTGGACGCCGACCAGCGGGCCGCCCTTGCCGAGCTCGACCTGTTCGAGAGTGGTGCCGTGTTCCGTCATGGCTGTGCCTTCCCCGGTCCCGTTTTCATGGCATACATGTCGATCTTGTAATCCAGTACGGCGAGCGCGTCCGTGAGCTCGGTGATGCGCGAGCGCACCTCGCGGCGCGTGTGTTCCAGCAGCTCCCGGCGCTCCTCGACCGTGTGGGCGCCCTCGCGGACCAGTTCGGCGTACCGAACCATGTCCGCCACCGACATCCCCGTGGCCCGCAGCTTGCCGACGAAGGCCAGCCAGTCGAGGTCCTTGTCGGTGAAGCGCCGCTGTCCCGAGTGGGAGCGGTCCACGTGCGGCATCAGGCCGATCCGCTCGTACCAGCGCAGGGTGTGCTGGGTCAGACCGGTCCGGGCCTCGACCTCGCTGATCGTGTACCGCGTCTGCGTCAGGCTCTGGCTCATGACTCCACGCTAAAACCTTTGAGTGCACTCCAAGCAAGTAGGCTCGGCGGCATGGAGAGCGTGGAGGCCGTGAACGGCATGGAAAGCCTGCGGATCATAGAGACCTGGCCGGTGCCGACCGCCGCGGCGGCCGTCGTGCGGGCCGACGGGAGCCTCGCCGGCTCCCACGGACCCGTCGACCACCGGTTCGCGCTGGCGTCGGTCACCAAGCCGCTCGCCGCGTATGCCGCCCTCGTCGCGTACGAGGAGGGGGCGATCGAGCTGGACGATCCGGCCGGGCCCGAGGGGTCGACGGTCCGTCACCTGCTCGCGCACACCAGCGGCCTGGCCTTCGACGAGCACCGCGTGTCGGCCCCGCCCGGGCAGCGCCGGCTGTATTCGAACGCCGGTTTCGAGGAGCTCGGCGACCACATCGCCAAGGCCACCGGCATCCCCTTCGCGGAGTACCTGCACCAGGCGGTCCTCGAGCCGCTGGGCATGACCGGGACCGCCCTGGAGGGCTCGCCCGCCAAGGACGGCGTCTCCACCGTCCGCGACCTTCTGCGCTTCGCCGCCGAGCTGCAGGCGCCCCGGCTGCTGGACGTCCGTACGGTCGCCGAGGCCACCTCGGTCGTCCACCCCGGGCTCAAGGGAGTCCTGCCGGGCTACGGTCACCAGTCCCCCAACGACTGGGGTCTGGGCGTGGAGATCCGCGACCACAAGTCCCCGCACTGGACGGGCACCACCTCCTCGCCGCGCACCTTCGGCCACTTCGGCCAGGCCGGCACCTTCCTGTGGGTGGACCCGGACGCGCGCGCCGCGTGCGTGGCCCTGACCGACCGCCCCTTCGGCCCGTGGGCGGCCGAGGCCTGGACCCCGTTCACGGACGCGGTGCTGGCCGAGCTCCGCTCCCGCTAGGAGACCGCCGGGGGCTTCGGGGCCGCCGGGGCCCCCTGGGCGGGGAACTCCCAGATCAGCAGCTCGCCCGGGGATCCGGCGACGATCTCCAGATCCGGCTCCGCGGTGATCCGCGCCGAGTCCCCGGGACCCAGCTCCTCCCCGTCCAGGCGCAGGTCCCCGCGCACCACGTGGACGTACGCGCGGTCGGCAGCCCGCACGGCGACGCGCTCGCCCGCGCCGAGCCGCCGTACGTGCAGGACGGCGCCGGACGCGGGGAGCTCGTAGGGCGCGGCGTCGGTGAGCTCACGGACCACCTCGTACGAGGGATCGCCGCCCGCGGCGAGCGGCGAGAGCCACATCTGCACGAAGCGCAGCCGCCCGGTCCCGTCGTTGCGCTCCGCGTGGCGCGCTCCCGACCCGGCGCTGAGCCGCTGGACGTCGCCGGGCCGCACGTGGCTCTTCTCGCCGGTGCTGTCCTGGTGGGTGAGCTCGCCGTCGATCACCCAGGTCACGATCTCGGTGTGGCTGTGCGGGTGCTCGTCGAAGCCGGCGCCCGGCGCGAGGGTCTCCTCGTTGCAGGCCAGGACGGGGCCGAAGCGCAGGTTGTCCGGGTCGTAGAAGGCGCCGAAGGAGAAGGCGTGCCGGGTGGTGATCCCGGCAGCCGGGTCCCCGCCCTCGTACCGGTCGGCCCCACGGCGAACATCAATCATGAAGGCCACCGTAGACCCAGCCGCGGGCCGGGGCGCGGGGCCGGGCACGGGACCGGACTCCGCGTACCCGTCCCGATAAGGCAGTCTTGTCACGTGCCCCAACCCGAACGTGAGCATTCGCCCGCCACCCACGCCGCGCATCCCGCTCCCGCCCATCCGCACACCGCGACGCTGCGCCGACTGGAGAAGTCCTCCGGCCGGCTCGCCGCCAACGCGATCGCGCGCATGGACGAGACCCTGCCGTGGTACCGGGCCATGCCGCCCGAGAACCGGTCCTGGATCGGTCTGGTCGCCCAGGCCGGTATCGCCGCGTTCACGGAGTGGTTCAGGCACCCGGAGACCCCGCAAGCGATCTCCACCGACGTCTTCGGGACGGCTCCGCGCGAGCTGACCCGGGCGATCACCCTGCGGCAGACCGTCGAGATGGTCCGCACCACGATCGAGGTCATGGAGGCCGCGATCGAGGAGGTGGCGGCGCCCGGCGACGAGTCGATCCTGCGCGAGGCGCTGCTGGTGTACGCCCGGGAGATCGCCTTCGCGACCGCCCAGGTGTACGCGCAGGCCGCCGAGGCCCGCGGGGCCTGGGACGCCCGGCTGGAGTCCCTGGTGGTCAACGCGGTGCTCTCCGGCGAGGCGGACGAGGGCGCGCTGTCCCGGGCGGCGGCGCTGGGCTGGAACTCCCCGGAGTACGTGTGCGTGGTGCTCGGCACGGCGCCGGAGGGGGACAGCGAGCTGACGGTCGAGGCGATCCGGCGCGCGGCCCGCCACCACAAGCTCCAGGTCCTCACGGGTGTGCTCGGGGACCGCCTGGTGGTGATCGCCGGCGGCAGCGACAACCCGATCCAGGTGGCCAAGTCGCTGATCGGTCCGTTCGCGGCGGGTCCGGTGGTCGCCGGACCGGTGGTGTCCGACCTGCTGAACGCAACGAAGTCGGCGCAGGCCGCGGCGGCCGGGCTGAAAGCGTGCACGGCCTGGCAGGATGCCCCTCGGCCGGTCCTGGCGGACGATCTCCTGCCGGAACGCGCCATCGCCTCCGATCCCGCCGCCAGGGATCAGCTGGTGGAGGAGATCTACAGACCACTGGAGGAGGCGGGGTCGGCACTACTGGAGACCCTGAGCGTCTACCTGGAGCAGGCCAGCAGCCTCGAAGGGGCGGCGCGGATGCTGTTCGTGCACCCCAACACGGTGCGCTACCGGCTACGACGTGTGACCGACGTCACCGGATGGTCTCCCTCCGACGTCCGCTCCGCGTTCACGTTGCGGATCGCCCTGATTCTGGGGCGTCTGGCCGACGGCGATCCTCAGTCCTAGACTTTTGTCGGACATCAACAATTACCCCGACGGTTCTTCGTCCCTGTCCCCACGGGCGGCGGGGACCATCCACAAGAGAGAGTGTGAGGGTGCTCGTACTCGTCGCTCCCGGCCAAGGCGCTCAGACGCCCGGCTTCTTGACTCCCTGGCTCGAACTTCCCGGTGCCGCCGACCGCGTCGCCGCGTGGTCGGACGCCATCGGGCTGGACCTCGCCCACTACGGCACGAACGCCGACGCCGACGAGATCCGCGACACGGCCGTGGCCCAGCCCCTGCTGGTCGCCGCCGGTCTGCTGTCCGCCTCGGCGCTCGGTTCCCCGGCCGTCTTCGGCGCCGTCGCGGGCCACAGCGTCGGTGAGATCACCGCCGCCGCCTACGCCGGCGTCCTGTCCGAGGCGGACGCGCTGTCGTTCGTCCGGACCCGCGGGCTCGCGATGGCCGAGGCCTCCGCCGTCACCGAGACCGGCATGGCCGCGGTCCTCGGCGGCGACCGCGACGTCGTCGTCGCCCACCTGGAGAAGCTGGGTCTGACGCCGGCCAACATCAACGGCGCGGGTCAGATCGTGGCCGCCGGCACCATGGAGCAGATCGCTGCCCTGGAGGCCGACAAGCCCGAAGGCTCCATGAAGGTCGTCGCCCTCAAGGTCGCGGGCGCCTTCCACACGCACCACATGGCCCCGGCGGTCGCCACCCTGGAGAAGGCCGCCGAGGCCCTCTCCCCGGCCGACCCGGCGCTGAAGTACGTCTCGAACAAGGACGGCCTCGTCGTCGCCACGGGCGCCGACGTCGTCGCCCGCCTGGTCGGCCAGGTCGCCAACCCGGTCCGCTGGGACCTGTGCATGGAGACGTTCGCCGAGCTCGGCGTCACGGGAATCATCGAGCTCTGCCCCGGTGGCACCCTGACGGGCCTGGCCAAGCGCGCGCTGAAGGGCGTACCGAGCGTGGGTCTGAAGACCCCGGACGATCTCGACAAGGCCGCGGCGCTCGTCGCCGAACTGACGGCCTGAGAGAAGGAGCCCACACAGCATGTCCAAGATCAAGCCGGCCAAGGGCTCCCCTTACGCCCGCATCCTCGGTGTCGGCGGCTACCGCCCGACCCGTGTGGTGCCCAACGAGGTCATCCTCGAGACCATCGACTCGTCCGACGAGTGGATCCGCTCCCGCTCCGGCATCGCGACCCGGCACTGGGCCTCGCCGCAGGAGACCGTCGCCGCGATGTCGGTGGAGGCCTCGGGCAAGGCGCTGGCCGATTCCGGTGTGGCCCCGGAGCAGATCGGTGCCGTGATCGTCTCGACGGTCTCGCACTTCAAGCAGACTCCGGCCATCGCGACCGAGATCGCGCACCGGATCGGCGCGGGCAAGCCCGCCGCCTTCGACATCTCCGCCGGCTGCGCGGGATTCGGCTACGGCCTGACCCTGGCCAAGGGTCTGGTGGTGGAAGGATCCGCGGAGTACGTCCTCGTCATCGGCGTGGAGCGGCTCTCGGACCTGACCGACCTGGAGGACCGCGCGACGGCCTTCCTGTTCGGTGACGGCGCCGGCGCCGTGGTCGTCGGTCCCTCGGAGGAGCCGGCCATCGGCCCCACGGTGTGGGGTTCGGAGGGCGACAAGTCCGAGACGATCAAGCAGACCGTGCCGTGGGACGAGTACCTCGGCAAGGACGGCGGCGAAAAGTTTCCGGCCATCACCCAGGAGGGTCAGGCGGTCTTCCGCTGGGCCGTCTTCGAGATGGCCAAGGTGGCCCAGCAGGCGCTCGACGCCGCCGGGATCACCGCGGACGACCTGGACGTCTTCATTCCGCACCAGGCGAACATGCGGATCATCGACTCGATGGTGAAGACTCTGAAGCTGCCGGAGCACGTCACGGTCGCCCGTGACGTGGAGACCACCGGCAACACCTCGGCCGCCTCGATTCCGCTCGCTATGGAGCGGCTCCTGGCGACCGGAGCGGCGAAGAGCGGCGACACCGCGCTCGTCATCGGCTTCGGGGCGGGACTCGTCTACGCCGCGACGGTCGTTACCCTCCCCTAGGGCCGGGATACACATCCCACCCTGTTCCACCCCAGTTAGCTATAGAAGGAGCGCCACATGGCCGCCACGCAGGAAGAGATCGTCGAGGGTCTCGCGGAGATCGTCAACGAGATCGCCGGTATCCCCACCGAGGACGTCGCGATCGAGAAGTCCTTCACCGACGACCTGGACGTCGACTCGCTCTCCATGGTCGAGGTCGTCGTCGCCGCCGAAGAGCGCTTCGACGTCAAGATCCCGGACGAGGACGTCAAGAACCTCAAGACGGTCGGCGACGCCGCTGACTACATCCTGAAGCACCAGGCCTGAGCCTGACGAGCGTTTGTCGCCACCTGGCGGTGGCGCCGTGACAATTCAGCACCCCCTGAGACGTGGAGAAAGAATTCCTGTGAGCCCGACCAATCGCACCGTGGTCGTCACCGGTATCGGCGCAACCACTCCGCTGGGTGGCGACAGCGCTTCGACCTGGGAAGGTCTGCTTGCCGGCCGTTCCGGCGTCAAGCCCCTGGAGGGCGAGCGCTTCGCCGAACTCCCGGTACGCATCGCCGCTCGGGCCGCCGTCGACCCGAGTGAAGTCCTGCCCCGGCCGCTGGCCCGCAAGCTGGACCGCTCGGCGCAGTTCGCCATCATCGCGGCCCGCGAGGCGTGGGCCGACGCCGGCTACACCACCCCGGCCGGCGAAGAGGCGGAAGAGGGCGCGTTCGTCGCGCCCGAGCGTCTGGGCACCGTGATCGCCTCCGGCATCGGCGGTGTCACCACCCTGCTCGACCAGTACGACGTACTGAAGGACAAGGGCGTGCGCCGGGTCTCCCCGCACACCGTCCCCATGCTCATGCCGAACGGTCCGTCCGCCAACGTCGGCCTGGAGGTCAACGCCCAGGCGGGCGTGCACACTCCGGTCAGCGCCTGCGCGTCCGGCGCCGAGGCCATCGGCTACGCCGTCGAGATGATCCGTACCGGCCGTGCCGACGTGGTCGTCGCCGGCGGCACGGAGGCGGCGATCCACCCGCTGCCGATCGCCGCGTTCGCCAACATGATGGCGATGTCCAAGAACAACGAGAACCCCGAGCAGGCCTCCCGCCCGTACGACAAGGCCCGTGACGGCTTCGTACTGGGCGAGGGCGCGGGCGTCGTGATCCTGGAGTCCGCCGAGCACGCCGCCGCGCGTGGCGCCCGGGTCTACTGCGAGGTGCTGGGCCAGGGTCTGTCCGCGGACAGCCACCACATCGCGCAGCCGGAGCCGACCGGCCGCGGCGTTGCGGCCGCGGTGCAGAACCTGCTCGACAACACGGGTCTCGACCCGGCCGAGCTGGTCCACCTGAACGCGCACGCCACGTCGACCCCGCAGGGTGACACGGCCGAGCTGAAGGCCCTGCGCAAGGTTCTGGGCGACCACCTCGACCACATCGCGATCTCCGCGACGAAGTCGATGACCGGTCACCTGCTGGGCGGCGCGGGCGGTATCGAGACCGTCGCGACCGTGCTGGCGCTGTACAACCGGCTGGCCCCGCCGACGATCAACGTCGACGAGCTCGATGACGACATCGACGCGGACATCATCGTGGGCGAGCCGCGCAAGCTGCCGGCCGACGGCCCGATCTCCGCGATCAACAATTCCTTCGGCTTCGGCGGCCACAACGTGACCCTGGCTTTCCGCACGGTCTGACCACCCCGCAGCAGATAGGTGAAGGGCCCACCCGGATGCACCCGGTGGGCCCTTCGCCCATGTCCGCCGGGCGATCGGCAGCAGGCTCAGACCACCTGGTGGAGCCAGCGGACCGGGGCGCCCTCGCCCGCGTAGCGGAAGGGCTCCAGTTCGTCGTCCCACGGCTTGCCGAGCAGTTTGGCGATCTCCGCCTCCAGGTCGGTCTCGCCCTGCGCGGAACGGGCGAGGGCGGCGCGCAGCCGGTCCTCCGGGATCAGGATGTCGCCGTGCATTCCGGTGACGGCGTGGAAGATGCCGAGCTCCGGGGTGGAGCTGTAGCGCTCGCCCTCGGCGTTCGCGCAGGGTTCGGCGGTCACCTCGAAACGCAGCAGGTGCCAGCCTCGCAGCGCGGAGGCGAGTTTCGAGGCGGTGCCCGCTTCGGCCTGCCAGGAGAACTCCGCTCTCCAGGTGCCGGGGCTGGCGGGCTGTCTGATCCAGTCGAGGTTCACCCGCACCCCGAGCACCCCCGCAACAGCCCATTCCACGTGCGGGCAGAGCGCGCGCGGTGCGGAATGCACGTACAGAACTCCACGTGTCGTCACCGGGACCTCCAGTGTGGGACGAGGTCGGGAATAAACTCCAGAAAACGGACAGTATGTGACGTAATGTAATGTAACGGAAAGCATTTGATATTGCGCCACGGGACCTGCGGCCGAAACGCCACGGGAAAAAGCTACCGTGCGCCAGGGGTCATGGTGTGACGTACGGTCGCTCCAAGACCCGTAAACGCAGAGCTTTCACTCAGCAGGACCCCCCGAACCTCGCGGGGGCGACAAGGAGGACCCCTTCCCATGCGCACCACCGCTCCGCGCCGCCGCGCGCGCCGGTCCCTCGCGGGCGCGGGCGCGGCGGTCGTACTGCTGGCCGGGGCGGCCACCGGGTGCAGCTCGGGCGGGGCGGGCGGGGCGGGCGGCGAGCGCGGGGCGCAGAGCGCACCGCGCTGGAACACGGCTCCCACCTCGATCGCGGCCGTGGGCGACTCCATCACACGCGGGTTCGACGCCTGTTCGGTGCTGGCCGACTGCCCGGAAGTCTCCTGGGCCACCGGGAACGACCCGGCGGTCCGCTCCCTCGCCGCCCGGCTGCTCGGGGACGCCGAGGCGCCCGCCCGGAGCTGGAACTACGCGGTGACCGGCTCGCGGATGGCCGACCTGCCGGCCCAGCTGGCGGGGGCCTCCGTACACAAGCCCGACCTGGTCACCGTGATGGTGGGCTCGAACGACGCCTGCCGGCCCACGGCTTCGTCGATGACCCCGGTGGCGGAATTCCGGGCCGGGTTCGAGAAGGCGCTCGTGGATCTGCGGGCCGCCTCCCCCGCATCCCAGGTGTACGTCTCCAGCGTGCCGGACCTCCAGCGGCTGTGGGAGCAGGGCAAGGACCTCCCGATGGTGCGGCAGATCTGGAAGCTGGGCATCTGCCAGTCCATGCTCGCCGATCCGCTGTCGGCGGCCACGGGCGCGACGGCCCGGCGCGAGCAGGTGCGGGCGCGCGTGGTGGAGTACAACGAGGTGCTGCGCGAGGTCTGCGGGAAGGATCCGCTGTGCCGCTACGACGGCGGCGCGGTGTTCCAGTACCCCTTCGCGGCGGACCAGTTGAGTCGCTGGGACTGGTTCCATCCGGGCAAGGACGGTCAGGCGCGGCTCGCGGAACTGGCGCACCGCCAGGTGACGGCGGCCGAACCGCCGCGTTGACGCTCGGTACGGAAAGGGTCCGGAGGCGGGTGTCAGGGCCCGCCCCCGGACCGGTTTCAGGGGTGTTTTCCGGCCATACGGTGTGTCACGCGATGTCGAGCGTCGCGGTCAGCCGGATGTCACCGTGCGAGTGGCTCGCGCGGACCTCGTACGCGCCGCCGATCCGCCGCCAGCCGCGGGCCTCCTCGTCCCAGATCTCGAAGGCCCGGGCGGGCAGGGGGATCTCGGCCTCGACGCTCTCGCCGGGGCCGGCCCCCACGCCCGCGAAGGCGGCCAGCCAGCTCGCCGGGCGCTCCGCGCCGCCGTCCTGCGCGGGCGCCAGGTAGACCTGGACGACCTCGCGGCCGGGCCGGGTGCCGGTGTTGGTGAGGCGGACCCGGACCGTGTCGGCCGTGGCCTCCAGCGACTCGTACGTCCAGTCGGTGTAGCCGAGTCCGTGCCCGAAGGGGTAGGCGGGGGTCACGGCGTGCTTCTCGTAGGCCCGGTAGCCGATGAAGAGCCCCTCGCGGTACTCCAGTCGGCCGTCGGTGGGGGTCACCTCGGTGACGGGCGCGTCCGCGAACCGGGCGGGCCAGGTGGTGGGCAGCCGCCCGCCCGGCTCCGCGTCGCCGAGGAGTACGTCGGCCAGCGCGGCCCCGCCCTCCTGCCCGGGGAACCAGGTCAGAAGGACGGCGGCGACGTCCTCGCGCCACGGGAGCTCCACCGGGGAGCCCGCGTTGACGACGACCACGGTGTTCGGGTTGACGGCGGCGACGGCGCGCACCAGGTCGTCCTGGCGGCCCGGGAGGGCGAGGTCCTGGCGGTCGAAGCCCTCGGACTCCACGCGCTCGGTGGTGGCGACGACCACGACGGCCGTGCCGGCCCCGCGGGCGGCGGCCACGGCCTCGGCGATCAGCTCGTCGGCGTCGCGCCGCGGGCCGAGGTGGAGCAGCGAGAACATGATCGCCCTGAGCGGCAGCGCGGTCATGTCGGGGACCTGGAAGGTCAGTGAGACCTCGACGGACTCGCCCTCGGTGAGGGTGACGCGGGCCCGCTCGCTGGGGGCGCCGAAGAAGGCCTCGAAGGGGTCGGCCTCGTTGCCCATCTCCTGGACGCCGCTCCACAGGGTCTCTCCGCCGACGGCGAGGTCGAAGGCGCCGAGTCCGCGGGTGCCGAAGGCGTGCTCGCCGCTCTCGCGCGGCACGAACGTACCGCGCACCTCGATGCTCGCCATGGTCTCGTACGTGACCCCCGCGGGCAGGTCGTCGCCGATCCACTGGACCTGGCCGGACGGCAGGCCGCCCTCGCCGAGGACGGCGCCGGAGGCGTCGCGGCAGACGGCGTGCAGCTCGAAGCCCTGACCGGCGGGGGTCAGTTCGTCGGAGGGGTCGGCGCCGACGCTGTAGGTGAGGGCGCCCTCGGGGAGGGCCGCGGTGAGTCCGTCGAGCGGGGAGACGATCCGCTCGGGGAAGACGGTGGCGCTGCCCCCGCCGAGGACGCGGGCGTCGCGGGCGGCGGCGCCCGAGAGGGCGACGGTGCCACCGGCGGCGGCGTCCATCGGCAGCGCCGCCCCCTCGTTCCTGACCAGGACGAAGCCGCGGGCGGCGAGCTCGCGGGCCAGCGCCTGGCCGTCGATCGGGGCCGGGACGCTCTCCACGGCGGCGGGGGCGCCCTCCAGGATTCCGACGCGGGCGGCGAGGCGCAGGACGTTGCGCACGGCCTCGTCCACGGCGGACTCGGGGACCTCGCCGGCGCGGACGGCCTCGGCGAGGGCGGGGCCGTAGACGGTGGTGGGGCCGGGCATGGCCACGTCCATGCCGCCCAGGATGTCGCCGGTGGTGGAGCGGGCGGCCATCCAGTCGGAGACGTTGCAGCCGTCGAAGCCCCACTCGGCGCGCAGGACCTGGTTCACCAGGTACTGGTGCTCGGTCATGGTCGTGCCGTTGACCCGGTTGTAGGCGGTCATGATGCCCCAGGGGTGGGCGTTGGCAACGATGGCCTCGAAGGGTGCGAGGTACAGCTCGCGCAGCGGGCGCGGGGCGATGACGCTGTCGACCGTGAACCGGTCGGTCTCGGCGTCGTTGCCCACGTAGTGCTTGACGGTGGTGCCGACCCCGCCGTCCTGGACGCCGTTCACATAGCCGGAGCCGATGGCGCCGGTGAGGTGGGGGTCCTCGGAGTAGCACTCGAAGTGCCGGCCGCCGAGCGGGGAGCGGTGCAGGTTGACAGTGGGCGCGAGGAGGACGTGGACGCCCTTGCGGCGTGCCTCCTGGGCGAGGAGCCGGCCGGCGCGGCGGGCGAGCTCCGGGTCCCATGCGGCGGCGAGCGCGGTCGGGGACGGCAGCGCGATGGAAGGGTCGTCGGCGGTCCAGCGCACGCCGCGGACCCCGATGGGCCCGTCGGAGAAGACCAGGGGTTCCAGCCCGATCGCGGGGACGGCGGGCAGGGACCACATGTCCTCGCCGGCCAGCAGCCGGGTCTTGGTGTCGAGGTCCAGTTTGCCCAGCGCCGTCTCGACGGCGTCGTTGCGGCTCTGTTCGCGGACCTGATCGGCATCGGTCACGGCCGTGCCTCCTCATTGAGTGCGGTGCGGTGCGGTGTCCCCCATCGTGGACCTGATACCTGGTGAGCGGTAGGGTTCGTCATCTGTTCGTGATATTCAAATGCCGTACGGTCCTGTGAGCAGGGCCTGAACGGGAAGGGGTGCCGGGGAGATGGTCAGGGCGAGGAGCGAGGAGCGCCGCGGGGAGATCGTCCGCGCCGCCGTCGAGGTGATCGCGGAGCGCGGCTACCGGGGCGCGTCCCTGGCCGGCGTCGCCGAACGCGTGGGCCTGACCCAGCAGGGGCTGCTGCACTACTTCCCGACCAAGGAGGCCCTGCTGGTCGCGGTGCTGGAGGAACGCGACCGCTGGGACACGGGCGGCGGCTCGCGTTCCGCGGCCGACACCTGGCGCCTGGACCTGCTCGCCTCGCTGGTCGAGTACAACGCGATGCGTCCGGGCATCGTGCAGACCTTCTCGGCGCTGCTGGGCGAGAGCGTCACCGACGGGCACCCGGCCCGGGAGTTCTTCACCGAGCGCTACGCCCAGGTCCGCTCGGAGATGGCGGCGGTGCTGCGTGCCGAGTTCGGCGACCGCCTCCCCTCGGGCCTCACCCCGGAGCAGGCGGCCCCCCTGCTGACGGCGGTCATGGACGGCCTCCAGTACCAGTGGTTGCTGGCCCCCGAGTCGGTGGACATGCCCGCCGCCTTCCGCTCCTTCCTGACCCTGCTGCGGGGGCCGGGAGGCACCCCCACCCGGTGAAGATCGCCGCAGCGCAGCTGACCTGCACCCCCGCCGATGTCCGGGCCAATGTCGCCCGGGCCGCGGACCTCGCCGCCGAGGCCCGCGAGCGGGGGGCCGCGCTGGTGGTCTTCCCCGAGCTCGCGCTCACCGGGTACGAGCTCGCCGCGCTGGCCGCCGACCCCGGGCTGTGGACGGCCGCCGACGACCCCCGGCTGGATCCGCTGCGATCCGCCGGGATCGCCACCGCGGTGAACGTCGCCCTGCCCACCGGCGGCCCGCGCCCCGCCCTCGCGACGCTGGTCCACGACGCGGACGGCGCGCACGTGACGACGTACGCGAAGCAGCACCTGTACCGGCACGAGCAGGAGGTCTTCCGGGCCGGCGAGGCCGACGGGCGCTTCGAACTCGGCGGGATCCGCTTCTGCCTGGGCGTCTGCTACGACAACCACTTCCCCGAGCTGCCCGGCCGGGGCGCGGCCGACGGCTGCCGGGTCCACCTGGCGAGCTCCCTGTACGGGACGGGCGACGGGATCCACGAGCGCGCCACCGTGTACCCGGGGATCGCGCGGGACCACGGCCTGTACGTGGTCCTCGCCAACCACGTCGGCCCGGCGGGCCCGTGGACCGGCTGCGGCCGCGCGGCCGTTTGGGCCCCGGGCGGCGCCCTGCTGGCCGAGGCGGACGACCGTACGCCCTCGGTGGTGACGGCCTCGATCGAGGCGGCCGCGGTGTGATGAGGTGGGCGCCATGAGCGACTTCGAGACGATCACGGTGCCGGAACGCCTCCACGGATATCCGGGGGTGGCCTTCGGCGGCTACGTGGCGGGCGTACTGGCCGCCCGCGCCGCGGCGAAGAGCGTACGGGTGGACTTCCGGCGGCCCGTGCCGACGGGGGCTCCGGTCCGGCTCGCCGCGACGGCCGAGGGCGGCTGCGAGCTGACGGACGGTGAGCTGCTGCTGGCCGTGGCGAGCCCGGCCGGGGCGCCCGGTGCGGACTCCCCCGAAGCCCCCTCCTGGGACCGGGCCGTGGCGGCCGCCGAAGCCTTCCGGGCGGACCCGCCGGACGGTCAGGCCGACTGCTTCGGCTGCGGCCTGGACCGGACGCCCGCCACGGGGCTGCGCCTGCACTGCGGTACGGTGCCGGGCCGCGAGCTGGTCGCCGCAGCCTGGACCCCCGCGCCCGAACTGGGCGCCGCGGACGGGCTGCTGCCGCCCGAGCTGGTGTGGGGCGCGCTGGACTGCCCCGGGAACGCGGCCGGGCGGCTGCTCGACGGCCGCGGGGCCGGTGCGGTCACCGCCGCGCTGAGCGCCCGGCTGCTGCGGCCGGTACCGGTGGGCGAAGGGCTCGTCTCCTACGCCTGGATGCTGTCGGCCTCGGGCCGCAAGTACACGGTGGGCACGGCCCTGGCCACGGCCGAGGGCGAACTGTGCGCCGTCGGCGAGGCGCTGTGGGTGGAGCCGCGCGCGTAGCCGCGGCCGCTCCCGCTCACGCGGTGTCGGACAGCAGGTGCTTGCTGCCCCACCGCCCCAGGGGTTCCAGGGCCGCGTTCAGGTCCTGGCCCAGCGGGGTCAGGGAGTACTCGACGCGCGGCGGGACCTCGTCGAACACCTCGCGGTGCACGATGCCGTCGGTCTCCAGTTCGCGCAGCTGGGCGGAGAGCACCTTCTCGCCAGACTCCGGGGACGAGCCTGCGCAGTTCACCGAACCGGCGCGGGCACTGGTCCAGCTCCCACAGGAGCGATACCTTCCATTTCCCGTCGATCACGGACATCGCCGCCGCGATCCCGCAGTGATCCGCACCCGGCCTTCGTGCCACCGCCATCGCACACCCTCCCCACCTGCTCGCTCACCTCGGGGTAACCACCCACTCCAAGGTGCGTACTTGAGCCCGCTCCCACCTGCCACCAGGCTAAACGCCATGACCGACACCACACCGCACAACTCCCTCACCCTCCTCGGCCTCGGCGACATGGGCACCGCCCTCGCCCGCACCTGGCTCGCCGCCGGACACCGCCTGACCGTCTGGAACCGCACCCCCGCCAAGGCGGCACCCCTGGCCGCCGAAGGGGCCGTCGTCGCCCCGGGCGCGGCCGCGGCCGTCGCCGCGAACGAGCTCGTCGTGGTCTGCCTGCTGGACGACGCCGGCGTCGGCGCCGCCCTGGACGGCATCGACCTGACCGGCAAGGACCTCGTCAACCTCACCACCGGCACCCCGGCCGAGGCGCGCGCCCGGGCCGCCTGGGCCGAGGAGCGCGGCACCCGGTACCTCGACGGCGGGATCATGGCCACACCGACGATGATCGGCGTCCCCGAGGCCGGCGGGTACGTCTTCCACAGCGCACGATGTGGCGCTGCTCAGCGCGATGTGGGGCATGTTCGCCGGCATCTCGCACGCCTACGCGCTGATCGCGGACGAGGACATCGCCCCGAAGGACCTGGCTCCGCTGCCGTCCGAGTGGCTCGGCGCGATGGGCTTCTTCGTCGGCAACGCCGCCGAACGGCTGACCTCGCGTGACTTCACCTCGGGGGTGGTCTCCAACCTGGCCATGCAGGTCACGGGCACCGACACCATGCTGCGCACCGCCGAGGAGCAGGGCGTCAGCCCCGAGCTGATCACCCCGTACGTGGACCTGCTGCGCCGCCGGCCGGCCGCGGACCCGGCCGCGCACGGCGGGGAGGACACGGCGGGGGCCATCCTGCTGCTGAAGCGCTAGGGTGCCCGGCCGGGCGCGGGCTCCGGCGGTTACGAGTACGTGGGCTCCAGCGGTTACGAGTACGCGGGCGGCGGCGGTCCGAAACCCGCGGGGGTGGTTTCGGCGGGCGGAGCCTCGTCGCTCCGCATGAGGTCGCGCGCCATCAGCGTGGCCCCGGCCACCGCGCCGGGCATCAGGAACACCGCGACGAGCGGCACCACGAACGCCAGCACCAGAGGCACTCCGAAGCCCAGCACCAGCAACCGCCGCGAGCGCATCAGCGCCAGCCGGTCGGGCAGTTCCACCTTGCGCCGCTGGAGGGCCACGGCGGTGAGCTCCTGGGTCAGGAAGTACCCGGAGACGCAGAACCCGAGCACCGGGACCACGGTCTGCCCGATGACCGGGATGAATCCGAGGGCGAAGAGCAGGATCCCGTACAGCAGCACCCGCCCGAGCACCTTGACGCTGTCCCGGGCCGAGACCCACAGCTCCAGCCAGAGCGGGAGCCCGGACTCGGGGACCTCGCCGCCCTCGCTGCGGTCGACCTGCTCCGAGAGGGACTCGTAGAACGGCTGGCCGATCAGCAGGGTCACGGCGGTGAAGGTGATCACCGCGAGGAAGAGCCCGAGGCCGAAGAGCAGGGTGGTCAGGAAGCCGCGGAAGACCGCGAGCCAGGGCGAGGACCAGCCGTCGGCGAAGGGGGTGGCCCAGGCGGTCAGGTCGTCCGCTCCGTAGCCGAGCCCGATCAGGGCGCCGGCGTAGAGGACGAACGCCACGAGCCCGGGCAGCAGCCCGAAGCCCAGCCACCGGCCGTGCCGGAACACCCATCGCTGTCCGGCCAGCAGATACCGGAAGCCCCCCGCAAGATCACGCATGGGGTCAGTTTACGGCGAAGGCCGCACCCCGGTCGGGGTGCGGCCTTCGCGCTGCGAGCGCCGGGTCAGACGGCGAGCTCGACGGTGATGTTGCCGCGGGTGGCCTTGGAGTACGGGCAGACCTCGTGGGCCTTCTCGATGAGCTCCTTGGCGGTGGCGGCGTCCACGTTCGGGATCGTGGCGGAGATCTTGACGATCAGGCCGAAGCCGTCGTCGTTCTTGCCGATGCCGACCTCGGCGGTGACCGTGGAGCCGGAGATGTCGGCGTTCACGTTCTTCGCGACGACGCCCAGGGCGCCCTGGAAGCAGGCGCTGTAGCCGGCGGCGAACAGCTGCTCCGGGTTGGTACCGGCGCCGCTGCCACCGAGCTCCTTCGGCGGGTTCACGACGACGTCGAGCTGGCCGTCGTGGGTGGCGACGCGGCCGTCGCGGCCGTTCTCGGCGGTGGCGACAGCGGTGTAGGCGACGTCGGACTGCTGGATGGACATAAAGAAGAATCCTCCTGGTAATCGCCGTGAGTCGCGCCCACGATCACGACGGTGTGCAGTGAGCCTAACCGGTGAAAGAAACGATCATCTTTCCGGTGTTCTCGCCGCGCAGCATGCCGAGGAAGGCGGAGGTCGCGTTCTCGACGCCCTCGACGACCGTCTCGTCGTAGCGCAGCTCACCGGAACGCAGCCATCCGGCGACGTCCTGGACGAACTGCTGCTGCAGTCCGTTGTGGTCGTTGACGAGGATGCCCTGCAGGCGCAGGCGCTTGCCGATGACCTGCATCAGGTTGCGCGGACCGGGGGCGGCCTCGGTGTCGTTGTAGCCGGCGATCGCGCCGCACAGGGTGGCGCGGCCGTTCACCTTCATCGAGGAGATGGCGGCCTCGAGGTGGTCGCCGCCGACGTTGTCGAAGTAGACGTCGATGCCCTCGGGGGCCGCGGCGGGCAGCTGCTCGGCGACGGGGCCGTTCTTGTAGTTGAAGGCGGCGTCGAAGCCGTACTTCTCCGTGAGCAGCGTCACCTTGTCGTCCGAGCCGGCGGAGCCGATCACCCGGGAAGCACCCTTGATCTTCGCGAACTGGCCGACGAGGCTGCCGACGGCGCCGGCGGCGCCGGAGACGAAGACGGAGTCGCCCTCCTTGAAGGAGGCCACCTCGAAGAGTCCGGCGTAGGCGGTCAGGCCCGGCATGCCGAGGACACCGAGGTAGGCGGAGAGCGGGGCGATCGAGCCGTCGACCTTGACGACGTGCGCGGCGTCGAGGTCCGCGTACTCGCGCCAGCCCAGGTGGTGCAGGACGTGGTCGCCGACGGCGAAGCCCTCGGCGGCGGAGGCGACGATCTCGCCGACCGCGCCGCCCTGCATCGGCTCGTCCAGCTGGAAGGGAGGGATGTACGACTTCACGTCGTTCATCCGGCCGCGCATGTACGGGTCCACGGACATGTGCAGGTTGCGCACGAGGATCCGGCCGGCGGCGGGCTCGGCGGACACGGGCACCTCGCGCAGGGCGAAGTCCTCGGCGACGGGCCAGCCCTGCGGGCGACGGACGAGGTGCCACTCGCGGCTGACGGCGGGGATCTGAGACATGTGGCGCTCCTGGTCAGAACGAAAATTGCTTCACTAGATGAAACAACCATGCGCCTAGATATTTCATGTTGTCAAGTAAATGGGTACGCTGGTTCCATGCCCAGTCGCCGCGTAGACCCCGTGACCATCGAAGTCGTCGAGCTCATCGGCGACGTCGTGGCCCGCTATCACATGGAGTACGAGCACGCGGCCGCCAGCCACCAGCTCACCGGCGCCCAGGCCAAGGTGCTGACCATGCTCGCGCTGGAGCCCATGCCGATGCGGCGCATCGCGCTGAAGCTGCGCTGCGAGCCCTCGAACGTGACCGGCATCGTCGACCGCCTGGAGACCCGCGGGCTGGTGGAACGCCGGCCGGACCCCGCCGACCGGCGGGTGAAGCTGGCCGCCCCCACCGAGGAGGGCACGCGGACCGCGGAGCGGCTGCGCGAGTCGCTGGACTTCGCGCGCGAACCGCTGGCGGGCCTGTCCGCGCAGGAGCGCACGGCCCTGCGGGACCTGCTCAGGCGGATGCTGGGCGACTAGTCACCCCTCGGGGCGCCGCGGGGGAGCCCCACGGGGGCGGACCGCCTAGAACCAGCAGCTGAAGTCGAAGAGGCCGCACGGCTTCTTCGTCGGCGAGGGGCTCGGCGACGGGGACGTCGGGGGCGGCGGCGCCTGCGTGTTCGCGGTGGCGCTCTGCGACGGCTTCCCCGAGGCACCTCCCTGTACGGACGAACCCGGGCCGGGGGTGCGGGAGGCCGGGGCCGATGTCGCGGGCGCGGGGGCCGACGAGGTCGGACCCGGCTGCGTGACGCCCCCGGAGGTCCCGGCGGCCCCGGCCGTCCTCGTGGCGCTGACGGCGGTGGCCTTCGCCGTGGCCTTCCCGGAGCCCGTGGGCGCCCCGGGTGTCGGCGCGTCCGGCAGCGGTGCGGGCTGCTGCGGCCCGTCGTCGGTGAGGACCACGTTCGCGGCCCGGTCCGTGCTCTCCCCGTCGGCGGCCATGCGGGCCACCGCCATCGAGCCCGCGACCGCGATCAGCAGGCCGACCGCGAGGGTCAGCACGTTCCGGCGGCGGCGCCGGTGCGTGACCCGGCGGCGCGCACCGGCGCGCCGCTCGTTCGGGGCGGACAGCACGACGAGCGAGTCCGCGAACACCTCGGACAGCTCGGTCGGCAGCCCCTGGGGCGGGGCCGCGGCCCTCGGCACGGAGCCCGGCGCCGCAGCGGACGGGGCGGGTATCAGGTACTCGGCGGGGGTTCCGCATCCGGCGCACGCGAGTGCGCCGTTGAGGTGCCTCCGGCATGCGTGGCAGTAGTTCATGGCGCCCGCAGGCTACGTGGTCTGCGGCAACATCCGGATCCCGAGAAAGTAAGGATCCTGTGTGGAATCGTCTCCGGCATGACATCTTTCGGGCCGAGCGCATTCCAGTTGGTGCTGTTGCGGCGGATGGCCGACTTCCAGCCGGACCTGGCCGACGAGGCCCGCCGTCGGCTCGGCGCCTCGCTCGCGGACCAGCGGGCGGCCAACAAACACTGGCAGGCGATTCTCCGCTCGTCACGCTCCCGCGGGGCACTGGCCCGGTACCGCTCGGTGCTCGGCCCACCGGAGTCCGCCGAGCACCGCACGATCGGCGATCTGGAGTGCGAGGCGCTGCTGTGGCCGCTGCCGCTCTGGCCGGACCTGCGCTTCGAGGTGCTGGCCGCGCCGGACGGGGCGGTGTGGAACGAGTGGCTGGTCCGGGCGCCGGGCGCGCGGGGGCCCGTACTGGAGTCGCCGGACGATCTGCGGCCCTGGTCGGCGACGGTGGACGAGGTGGCGCGGGCCTTCGCTCCGGTCCGGCCGATGGAGGGCACCGCGCCGACCCGCTGGCGTCTGGCCTTCGCCGCGCGCGGCCGGCCCTGCGTGGCGGAGTTCACCTACGGCCTGCTCCAGCGGTACTCCCTCGACGAAGGAGCCGGGGCGGGCGGTTCCTAGGAGGCGAGGAAGGCGCGGACCCCCGCCGAGGTCGTGTCGTCGCCGAGCAGGTCATTGTGCTTCAGGCAGCCGACCGGCGTGTTGGCGGCTCCGGCCAGCGGGACGCTGTCGTCCGGGTTGACGATCTCGTCGCAGGGGGACCAGAAGGTCGCGTACTTCACCGCGCCCGGGGTCTCGTCCCCGCTGTTCAGGTTCTTCACGACGTACGACCCGGGGGTCATGTCCCGGCACGCCTGGTCCCACAGGGCGCAGGCCCAGGCGGTGGAGGTGCCGCGGTTGGGGCCGGCCAGCGAGATCCAGTGGTCCACGGCGGCCCCGCCGCCGCCGAACTTCACGTACCAGCGGCTCACCAGCGAGCCGAAGGAGTGCGCGACGATGTCGACCCTGGTGGTGCCGGTCTCCCGGCGGACCTGGTCGACATAGGCGGCGAGTCGCCCGGCGAGGACCTCGTTGACGGACAGGTGGGTGTCGTAGCCGAAGGAGAAGAGCTCCGCGTCGCCGTACCCGGCGGCGCGCAGGTCCTCGCGCAGGGCTCCCCAGACGCCGGGGTCGGCGTTGTAGCCGTGCACGAAGACCACGGGGTTACGGGCGGCGGCCCGGGCTGCGGCGTGGGCGGGGACGGTCGCGGGCAGCGCGAGGCAAAGGGTCAGGAGCGCCAGGAGTGCCGGAAGGGCCGGCAGCGCCGGAAGGGCCAGCAGTCTCTGTCGGGCCGTCAGCATCGGCTCCCCTTTACCTTGTTACGCGCGAGTAGCGCGTGCGGTGCGGGCATGGTGCTGCCTGTCGGTACAGAAATCCACCCCCATGCAGCCGCGACGCACCCCCCGGCCGGAGCATCTCAACGGGGCATGAGGGCGAATTGCCCGCGATGATATGAAAAGTGGCCGACATTTCCGTCGGTCCTCTTGCGTCAGCGCTCTCGGGAGGATCTGCCGTGACCGTCAGTCTTGAGCAGTTGCGCCGCTGCCACGTCGCCGTCGACCTGGGGGCGGCAAGGACCCGCGTCTACGTCAAGGGCGCCGGCCTCGTGGTCGACGAACCCAGCGTCGCCGCGGTCAACACGCGCACCGGCGCCCTGATCGCCGTCGGCTCCTTCGCCGAACGGATGACCGGCCGCACACCCGACTACATCCGGGTCGTGCGCCCCGTCTCCGGCGGCACCGTCGTCGACATCGAGATGGCCCAGCGGATGCTGCGTCACCTCCTGGGCGAGAAGCTGCGGCGCGCCCTGCGCCGCAAGCCGCGCCTGCGGGCCGCCGCCTGCACCCCGCACGACGCGGACCCGCTCGCCCAGCGGGCCACCGTGGAGACCCTCGTCGGACTCGGCGCCCGGCGCGTCGAACTGGTCGACACCCTGATCGCGGCGGCCGTCGGCTGCGGACTCCCCGTGGAGCAGCCGACCGCGACAATGATCATGGTGTGCGGGGCGGCGGCCACCCAGGTGGCCGTCCTCTCCCTCGGCTCGATCGTCACCGCCCAGCGGATCCCGGTCGGCGGCGAGGCCATCGACCACGCGGTCGTCCAGCACCTGCGCCACGCGCACGAGCTGATGCTGCCCAGCCAGGCCGTCCGGCCGCTGCAACTGGCCCTCCACGGCAACGGCCTCACCGCCGAGGGACCGGCCTCCACCCTCATCCACGGCCGCGACGTGGCCACCGGCCTGGCCCGCTCCGTCCACGTGGACACCGCGGCCGTACGGGACGCCATCCACACGCCGCTGACCGCCGTGCTCGACGGCATCGGCAAGGTGCTGCGGGACTGCCCGCCGGACCTGGTCGCCGACCTGACGGACCGGGGAATCATGATGGTGGGAGGCAGCGCCCTGCTGCCGGGCCTGGACCAGATGCTGCGGGACGCCACCGGAATGCCCGTCGCCATCGCGGAACGGCCGGACGTGTGCGCCGTACTCGGTCTCGGCGCGATGCTCGAAGGGAAGATCGCCCCCATGGTTCTCAACCCGCTGTCCGAATGACGAACGCCGGGCAGGAGCCCGACGCGAGGCCCGACCGGCCCGACGTGAGGCCGGACGTGTGGCCCGGCGCAAGGCCCGACGAGGAGGCGGCGCGCCTGCCGGTGCTGCTGGAAGCCGTCCTCAACGTCGGGTCCGAGCCGGAGCTGCACTCCACCCTCCAGCACATCGTGGAGTCGGCGACCGAGCTGTGCGGGGCCCGGTACGGAGCGCTCGGGGTCGTCGACCCCGAGCGCGTCCTGCTGACCCAGCTGTTCACGGCCGGCCTGACCGAGGAGCAGCGGGCCGCGATCCCGCACCTGCCGGACGCGCGCTCCGGTGTGCTCGGAGCCCTCGTCGACGACCCGCGCCCCCTGCTCCTGGACGATGTCACGCGGGACCCGCGGGCGGCCGGCTTCCCTCCGGGCCACCCGCCCATGCGCAGCCTCCTGGGCGTCCCGATCCGGGTGCACACGGAGGTGTTCGGCAACCTCTACCTCACCGAGAAGCGGGGCGGCGGCCCCTTCACGGACGAGGACCTCGCCCTGCTGCGCGTCCTGGCCTCGCAGGCGGGCATAGCGATCGGCAACGCCCGGCTCTACGAGACCGCGCGCCGCCGCGAGCGCTGGATCGACGGCGCCGCCGCCGTGACCACGACCCTGCTCGCCGGACGTCCGGCCGCGGACGCGCTGATGTGTGTGGCCGAACGGGCCCGGCTGCTGGCGGACGCCGCGGCCGGAGTGGTGCTCCAGCCGACCCCCGAGGGCGGCATGGAGATCGTGGCCGCCTCCACGCAGGGGGACCCCGGGGACCTGGTGGGGACGGCGATCGCCCCCGGCTCACCGGTGCTGGTGCAACTCCTCGGCGGCGAGCCCGTCTTCATCGAGGACTCGGCGACCGACCCCCGGATGACCACGCACGTACGGGAGCGGTTCGGGCCGAGCATGATGCTTCCGCTGCAGAGCGGCGGCCAGCTGATCGGCACCCTGGCCCTGCCCCGCGCGCGCGGCGGCCCCGCGTACGACGCCGTGGACCGGCTGCTCGCCTCGCAGTTCGCCTCGCAGGCCGCGCTGGCCCTCGTACTGGCGGACGCCCAGCACGACCGGGAGCAGCTGGCGGTGTACGAGGACCGCGACCGTATCGCGCGCGACCTGCACGACCTGGTGGTCCAACGGCTCTTCGCCACCGAGATGATGCTGGAGAGCACCCGGCGGCGGGCCGCGAACGCCCCCTCCGGGGACACCGTGGGCGACGAGCTCGGCCGGGCCGTGGACGAGCTGGACTCCACCATCCAGGAGGTCCGGACGGCCATCTTCGCCCTCCAGCAGCCGCCGACCGACGCCCCGACGACCTTCCGCGGGCGGGTGCTGCGCGAGACGGGCGGGGCCGCGGCCGTGCTCGGCTTCCAGCCGTCGGTGCACTTCGCGGGCGCGGTGGACGCCCTGCTGCCGGACGCGGTGGCGGGCGACCTGCTCGGCGCGCTGCGGGGCGCCCTGGCCGCGGCGCACCGGCGCGGCGAGATCACCTTCATCGACGTGCAGGTGGACGCGGCCCCCTCCCGGGTCCGGCTGACGGTGGCGGACGACGGCCTTACGGAGTCGGGCGCGCGCGGCACGACGGTGACCTGGGAGTCGGCGCTGTAGCCCGTCGCCGGATGCTCAGTGGCCCGGGCGGGTGGCCGCGCGCAGTGCGATCC
The DNA here is from genome assembly GCF_044761485.1 of Streptomyces sp. NPDC097617. NCBI lineage: Bacteria > Bacillati > Actinomycetota > Actinomycetes > Kitasatosporales > Streptomycetaceae > Streptomyces > Streptomyces sp. NPDC097617. The sequence goes on along the minus strand of NZ_JBIWCL010000001.1, from coordinate 3,415 downwards.
GGGTGTTGGACTGGGCCACTCCCGCCTCCCGCTTCAGCCGGCGGAGCAGCCCGTCGAGGGCGGCCGGGTCGGCGGCCCGGGCGCGGACCAGGTAGTCGTGCTCGCCGGTCACGTGCACGACCTCGGTGATACCGGGGAGTTTGGCGACCTGGCGTTCGAACTCCTCGTTGGTGGTGTCCTGGCGCAGGGTGACGTCGATGAAGACGACGAGTCCGCCGCCGGTGTCGGCGGCCGGGTCCACGATCGTGGTGAACCCGCGGATGACCCCCTCGCGGCGCATCCGTCGCACCCGGTCGGCGGTGGCGTTGGCACTGAGGCCGACGCGGACCCCCAGGTCCCGGTACGAGATCCGCGCATCCTGCTGCAGGATGCCGAGGATTTCCCTGTCGAGACGGTCCATACCGCGATTCTCGCAGCCTGGGCCGGTATGCGCGCTCATTCCCCGGGCGCCGGGGCCGAACCTCGCCCCATGACCGAACTGATGACACCGGCGCTCGCGGGCGCGGCCGCGGGCCTGGGCGTGGCGATGCCCATGGGGGCGATGAGCGTGCTGCTGCTCCAGGAGGCGATGCGCGAGCGCCGCACGGCCGTGGCCGCCGCCGCGGGAATCGCGGCGGTCGACCTCGGCTACGCGGCCCTCGCCACCGCCGTGGGACCGTGGGCGGCCTCGCACATCTCCCCGGTCGAGGCCTGGGTGCGGCTGGCGTCGTCGGTGATCCTGCTGGGCATCGCGGCCCACGGCCTGTCCGGGGCCACCAGTGCCGCCGCGGGCTCCGCGGCCGGCGCCGCGGCCGGCTCCGCGGCCGGCGCCGCGGGCCCGCCTGCCGCGGCGGATCCTTCGGCGGACGTGGACACTTCGGCGCGCCGGGCGCCCGTCGCGGGGCGGCCGGGCAGGGCGTTCGTGCGGTACGTCGGGCTCACTGCCCTGAACCCCACCACCGCCCTCTACTTCGCCGCCCTCACCACCGCCCAGGGCGCCACCCTGGGCACCGGCCCGGCCGGAGCCGCGTTCCTGCTCGGCGTCGGCGCCGCCTCCCTCCTGTGGCAGCAGGCGCTCGTGGCCTTCGGCGCCGTCGCCGGCAGTCGCATCCCGGGCCGCGCCCGCATCTGGACCTTCCGCCTCGGCTACGGGCTCGTCGCCACCTACGCCCTCACGATCGCTTTCCCGCTGCCGACCCTGGGGCAATGACCCGGGACGGGTCGGGGGCGGCTCGGGGTGAGCTCGGGGTCATGCCGGATACGGGTCGGCACCCCCGCAGAAATGATCAGTACATGACCACTCACCAGCCGGGCCTCCGCCGGGCGGCCCTCACCCGAGCCGCCTTCGTCACCGCTCCCCTGTGCATGCTGGCCTACGGCCTCATCCGGCTCAGCGACCCCGGTCACGGCCCGGGCCCCGCCTGGACCACCGGCCACATCGCCCTGCTGGCCGGGGTGCTGCAATTCGCCGTGATCCTCCCGGCCCTGCACCGGCTGACCGGACCCGGCGCCCCCGCTCCGGCCCGCCTGAGCGCCGGCGCCGCCACCCTGCTCGGCCTGGCCGGATCCCTGGCGGTCGCCGCTCAGGCCGTCATCGACCTCGTCGTCGGTCTGCGCGCCGCCGACCGCCCGGAGATGGCACGGCTCTTCGACGAGGTTCAGAGCCACCCCGGGGTGATGCCCGCCGTCTACACCGTCGGCCCCATGCTCTTCTACGTCGGCCTCCTCTGGCTTCTGGTCCACCTCGCCGTCCAGCGTCGGGTCAGCCCGTGGCGTCCCGTCATGGTGCTGCTGGGCACGGCCGTCTCGGCCGTCAGCCTCGACCTGCTGCCGCTCGGCGCCCTCTTCTTCACGGCGGCCCTGCTGCCCCTGTCCCTCCCGCTGTCCCTCCCCCTGACCGACCGGCCGGGCAGCGCCTAGGGTGATCCCGTGACGACGACCCGGCTCTCGGCCCGCGCGGCCATCGACTCCGTGACCGACCCCGGCAGTTTCACCGAACTCCCCGCTCCCCGGCGGGAGTCCCCGACCGCCGGACCCGCCGGACCCGCCGGACCCAACCGGATCGCCGGACCCGCCGGACCCAACCGGATCGACGGACCCGACGGCCCGCTGGAGTGGGCCGGCTACGCGGACTCCCGCGCCCGCGCCACCGCGCGCACCGGCGAGCAGGAGTCGGTTGTCACCGGGACCGCCCGGATCGGCGGCCGCGAAACCGCCCTGATCTCCTTCGAGTTCGGCTTCCTCGGCGGCTCGCTGGGCGAGCGCACCGGGGACCGGCTCGAAGCCGCGTACGCCCACGCCCGCGAGCACCGCATCCCCCTCGTCTCGCTCATCGCCACCGGCGGCTCGCGGATGCAGGAGGGCATGCTCGCGCTGACCCAGCTCCAGCGCGTGGCCCGCCAGTGCGTCCTGACCCGGGCCGCGGGGCTCCCCCAGCTCGCCGTCCTGCGGGATCCGACCACGGGCGGCGGCTGGGCCACCCTCGGGGCCGGGGCCGATGTCGTCCTCGCCCTTCCCGGGGCCCAGGTCGGCTTCGCCGGGTCCCGGGTGCGCCCGGCCGACGCGGACCCGGCGGCCTACAGCGCCGAGGGCCAGTACGCCGCCGGGCACGTGGACGCCGTGGTGGCCGCCGCCGAGCTGCCGGGGACCCTCGCCGACTGGCTCCGCGTGCTGGCCGCGCCCCGCTCCGCCGCGCCGGTCGAACCGCCGGCCGCGCTGGCGGACGTAGCACCGCCGCGGACCGGCTGGGAGGCCGTCCTGCAGGCCCGTCACCCCGACCGGCCGCACGCCGCCGCGTACCTGGACGCGTACTTCGAGGTCCGCCTGCCCCTCTCCGGGGACCGGGCGGGCGGCACGGACCCCGGCATGCTGTGCGGATTCGGGCTGCGCGAGGGCCGCGCCGTCGCCTACGCCGCCCAGTGCGGCACCGCCACCCGCCCGGCGGGCTACCGTACGGCGGCCCGCGTGATCCGCCTCGCCGACCGGCTCGGCATCCCCGTACTCACCCTGGTGGACACCCCGGGCGCGGCCAACGACGCCGCCGCCGAACACGCCGGCGCGGGCGCGGCCATCGCGGACACCTTCGCGGCGCTCGCCGAGGCCACCGTCCCCGTCACCACCCTGCTGATCGGCGAGGGCGGCTCGGGCGGGGCCCTCGCCCTGGCCGCTCCGGGCCACACCTGGGTGACCCCGGACAGCTACTTCTCGGTGATCGCCCCCGAACTGGCGGCGGCCATCCTCAAACGCCCCCCGGTAGCCGCCCCCGCCACGGCGGACCACCTACGCATCCGCCCCCAGGACCTGGTCACCCTGGGCGTGGCCCGCGGCATCGTGTCGCCGGGCTAGATGAATGAGTCCAAGGGATGACCTGCGGACATAGGACGAGGGCGTCCAGAGTCTGTGTGTGAAGACCGACTTGGACACCCTCGCGACAGCA